>VXRJ01000038.1 GCA_009838525.1 Acidobacteriota bacterium | reverse complement strand
TCGTGGACATCGTATCCGCCTTTCGGAATGTGTCCACGAAAGTGGATCAAGCCCACTGCGTCGACTTGTAACCGTAGCCCAAAGACCGGATCTTAGCGATGAAATGCTGCCGTCGAATCATCCGGCTGAACCAGTGCAGGGATGAACGGGACGTCGAATCGGACAGCCTCGGCACCGTCCGTGGGGCCGTGGGCGGTCCAGCCACGATCCTGCAAGAACTGATCCAACTCGTTGTTGGAAAGCAGGTCGTGGAGCATCGCATCGAGGGTCAGCGCGATGTCCTCCATCAGGTCCGCCCACGTCTCGGACTCGACGGTGAGTTCGAGCGGATCGCAGATGCCGACCCAATGCTCACCATCTGCCCGACCGATTCGCCAGGGGATCTCCGCCTCGATGTGCACGACAGCCATGCTGCCCTCCTCCATTTCTGATCCTACCGTGTTCAGCGCCTGTTGCCGTGACCGGGCGTCACGGGCGAGCCCCCTCGTCCTGTGGGCCGTCTACCGCAGTGCCACCCCGTCACGGTTGGTCCTCGCTTTTCGTTTACGCGTCCAGATGTTCTCGCCAATCCAGATTCTTCGTCGCTCCGCACCCTCCAGACCGTCCGAAGTCCTGGCAACCCAGGAACAGGTGGCCGTCCGCACGACGGGGCTTTGTCCTCATCGGCTTGGGCACTGGGCACTTGCATAGTGGAACTTCCCAACCACATCGGCGGTCGTGACAGCGGCTGAGACCATGGCCGTCGCGGACCATGATGCCGTTGCCGCAGTTCTCGCAGGCACGCTCGGTGTGCCCACAATGGCTGGTGCGCCCAAAGCTTGTGCAACCGACGAAGGAGCCATTGCTCCCGTTCCTGAGAACCAGCGTTTCGCGGTTCGTCCCGCCAAGCTCGCAGGCGGGACACGGCTCATCGGGCCGAATGGGCTCAAGTAGCTCGACGAGTTCTTCTTCGCTCACGTCGTACTCGCGATGCTCGTTGCGCCAAAGCGTGTGACCCCAGAGCGATCGCTCCTCGCCGGCGCCGGTCAGGAGCAGGTACGCCTTTCGGCGCGCTCGAGTAAGTGCGACATACCCGATTCGGTGTTCCTCTTCGGCCTCGCTGAGCCTGCCCCGAATTGGCGCGAGCGCCTCGTCGAGGGCGCGTACTTCGGCCTGCTCGGCCACTGTTCCGGGTCCAGCATCAAGCACGACGACGTAGTCGGCCTCGCGTCCCTTTGCCTTGTGCACGCTGGCGAAATCGATCTTGACTCCCGCCTTCAAGGCGGCGGCGTGAACGGCGGCATGATGGAACCCCTCCTGCTTGAGGACTCGCTGTTCTGCCCCGCGTCGTAACTCCTCTGCCGACTTGCCCCAGAGGTAGTCCGGGAGCCTCGCCGGGTTGGAATCCCATTCACGCAAGAGGTCCGCGATCCGCGTGTCGAGGTTCCGCGCACGGTCGGCCAAACCGGCATTCTGCCGGCACAGCACGAGCGCAGATCCCTCCGTCTTGTCGCCGGCGCGAGCGCGGGACTCCGAGATTCGCTTCAAGACGCACAGGAGCCCCGCTGTGGGTCCATCTGTGGCGGAGATGCCGGGCGCGTCGCCAAGCACGGCCTGGCCTCGGGGGGTCAAGCGGCAGGAGCCAAGACTCACTGCTCCCGGCCAGCGCTCGTCGCTGAAGCCGTTCCGGTCGAGGCGAGCCCGACGCGCGGAATTGTCGGGCGACCATCGGCCGGTCAGGGCCTCGATGAAGTCGGCCTGGGCCGGATTGATGTCCTGCGCCTCGTCCAGCAAGACGACTCTCCAGGGGCACCTTGCCCCGGGCGTCTCCAGCGCCCTCGTGGCCCGGGGGATCACGCCTCGAAATCCTCCTTGTTGTTCTTCTGTAAATGTTGCTCCCAGCGGGCCATCACCGGGCGCGCAAGCCGTTCGAGTGCCCGGGCCGCACTGCGTCCGTCGCGCCCGAGACCGGGTGGCGCCATCGGCGGTCTCCTGTTCGAGCTCTGGCGCCACGCACGGATCCATGCATCGAGTTCACGTGCCATGCGTCGCGCACCCTTGCCCTTACTGTCGACAACGGTACGCAGGAGCGTGTCGACGCTGCGTGGATCGGGCGTAGGAATCGGTGTCCGGCGGTGCGCATTGAGTCGCCGCACCAGCAGGTGGCTGAAGCCCTCTCCGCCCGCTCGTGCGTGCTCGATGTCCCCGTAGCTCGTTTCGACGTACCGCAGGCGCATGGCTGCAAAGACGCTTCGTTTCCATTCGCGGTCTTCGTTGTAGCGGCGATGAGCGTCGCCGTCCTTTTCGAGGTACTCGGGCGGCAGGTTGCCATGGCGATCGTGCGAATAGTGCTCAAGCCAGATCCCGGCTTCAGGAGGAGGATTCTTCTCGTCGGGATCGTCCGGAATGAAGAAGTCGGGATGGTAGCGTCTCCCGGCGTCCGTACTGAGTTGCTCGGGAACGACCAGCTCCGTCTCGTATTGGTAGGCGATTCCGCAGGAATATAGGGTCAGCGCGATTCTGGCTTCTCCAAGCGACTTGACCTCCGTGCCTCCCGGAGGAACTAGTGGCAGGGGTGCGGCGCCGCCCGCTCCGTGGTGCCGACGAAAGGCCTCGGCTCGCTCATACACTTCGAGGAGCAGCTCGGGCTTCTCGGCCAGCGTCTCGTCGAGCCATTGGGACATGAGGGCCAGCCGGCGATGGGTGCTCCGGTCCTCGGCCAACTGTGAGATCCGCGGCGGTTGAAGACCCTGCTGCTTGATGACCTGCATGGCAAGCCGGTGGATCGTCTCGACGGTCACTCCGTCAAGGCCCCGCAGACGACCTCGGACTTCCTCGGTGGCCTTGTTCGTAAACGTGATGACGGCGATCTCGTCGGGCCGAGCCGCACCGGTGCGCACGACATGGCGCACCTTCTCGACGATTACCCGCGTCTTGCCGGAACCAGCCCCGGCCGTTACGAAAACGCGATCATCAAGATTGCCAACGGCGTGGCGCTGGGCCTCGTTCAGATGGGCAAGGGCCGGATCCGACGCCAAGAGGGACGAGGCGCGACGATTGTGCGCGTCGCGCCGCTGATTCGTCAGATCTCGCCCGGCCCACCAGAGGCGTAAGTAGTGCCCAGGCTGACGCCACAGCCACGACCAGTCCGACAGCGTCCGGCTGCGGAGCTCGGAAGCTTGGTTAAGTACTGAGAAGGGAATCCATACGCTGGCTACTCGTCTGCCTGACAGGATGTCGAGGAGGCCACTTAGTTCATCGAGAGCATGCTCCGGGGACGAGCGCTGCCGTATCCCGGGCGAAATCGTCGCGCTCTCAGACATCCAAGTGGCGCAATCCCTGCACCAGCGCGGCCACGCGGGATTGCCCCCCTTTCGCCCGCGCCTTTCCTTCCGGGGGCTTGACCTTCAGCTCGATCGCCACGACCCGTCCAGGATCGGCGACCCAGTGGCCCCGGGCTGTCCGCTCACCGGGGTTCCCCTGATGAAGCCGAGCCCGAGTCGGGCAGCAGGAATCTACACGAGAGCCCCGGTGCCCGGGCGAGGCGGGCGTCGAGCGTTGCCAGAGGCACCGCCAGCGCCTCTGCGCACGCGACGTACCAGGCGTCGTAGGTGGTCAGATTGGAACGCAGCTCCCAGATCCGCGCCGCGAACGGTGCGAAACGCAACAACTCGATTGGCAGGTCGACGATGTCCCGATAGGCTGCTGTCGCCTCCGCGCCGGATACGCTACGCGCCAACTCAGCCCGACGCAGCACGTTGCCGGCTTCAACCGGGGCCAGCTCCGGCGCGATCAGGGGCCCTTCGGACGTCACGCTGCGAGCCCAGTCGCCGTCGGGTCCGGTATCGACCACCGCCGCGACGAGCACCGATGCGTCGACGACGACCGGCGGCATGGATCTCAGCGGCGGCCGGCGTGGAGGTGGCGAATAATCTCGCCGGCCGGCAGACGCGTCCCCGTGGTGCTCTGGCGCTCACGCACCCTCTCTAGCCATCGATCGATGGACGGCCTCGATGCCAGTCTTTCGAGTTCTCCGCGCAAGTACTCCTGCATCGACTTGTGGGCCAGTGCGGCACGGGCCGCGAGCTCGTCGCGCACCGCTTCAGGGACGTTGCGCACCGTGATTTGGACAGCCATGCTGTCATTATGACGCCGTTGCTGTCTGCCGACAATCGCGGACGGTCGCTTGGCGCAAGAAGCGTTGTATCGTGCGCCGGGTGTCGCTTCTGTCCATCAACACGATCGCCGACGCCCCCAGTGGTACTCGCTCGCTGGGTGGTTCCTGCGACTTGGTTCTTCCTGGTTGCTCATCTTCCTCGTTGTCCGGGCCATTGCCCCGGTCGCTCTGCACACCATGCGGCAGCAGCAACGGTGGCGCGAGGAGCGACGCAAGAGCAGCTAGGAACGCCGAGGCGCCCGAATTGCGCCCGCGGTCCGCCGCGGATTCAGCCGACTCTGGAGCGAGCGGGACCGTGAGGAGCGGCTACTCATCCGGAAACTCCTTGAGGAGTGTGTCGGCGATGCCGCGCATCTGTCGAACGGCGTCATCGACCACGCGGTCCCGTTCAGCACCGGTCTTGAGGCGAATCGGAATGTACAGCCAGCCGTCAGCCTCTTGCGCTTCGTCGAACAGGTTCCTGACCTGGCGGATCTTCCCTTCGACGCCCGAAAAGGAGGAATTCGTGTCATGTTGCGACCAGATCGGGGTGATGCCCCGGTCGCGCCACGCCTCAAGCTCCACCCCCAGCCATAGGCCAAACTTCGAATGCAGGCGTAGGTAGCGGCCCACCGCGGTGTAGTTGTGACTCGGTCGCAGGCCCTTCGTCTCGGCGACGCCATCCACCACGAGACGGCTGGCAACCTCTTCGATGAGGCCGGTGTAGTTGATCATGCGGCGCGCCACACTCACGTCCGTTACCTCGTCCTCACGTAGCGGAAGTAACTCGCCAGAGTTCATCTGGTCCGTCAGTCCACGAAGTTGAACGATGTCTTGCTGAAGAGCAGTGTGTCCTTCGGCCTTGGCGGCGTGTTCCAACGTGGCCAAGACGTGTTTCCAGCTGGTGATCGCCAGGGTCCGATGACCGGCTCGCGCCCAAGTGATGTTGTCCGCCTTGGATTCCGCTGCGAGCTCAACTCCGTTACGCCGGCACTTGTCCCTAAGCTCGCCCCAGAGACCGTACATGCGCTGGTGCGGCACAACGAAGACGACCGCGCAAGGAGCGTCGCTTGGCAATTCTTCGAGGTAAGCGAGCGGCTGTGCCTCAGTCAGTCCGGCCCAGAACTTGTTCTCTACGAGGATTCGAACGACACCATTCGCGTCCCGGATAGTCAGATCTGGACGGTCATTCCCGTGCTGCTCTTCGGCGGAGATCAGTCCGAGCTTGAACGCCGGAAGGCCGGTGCGGCCCACTGTGTCAACGAACGCCGTTGCCACACCCGTCGATGCTTTGAGGACGTAAGCGAGTGCCTGCGTCGCAGCCGGCTCCTCACGGCTGGAAGCGACGCGGGAAACAAGATACCCGAGCAGACTCATGGTCGATCCTCCCTATTGACGGAAGACCGTCACCAACCGGTCGATGTTCTGCGACGCCGTCCACACGAAATGCAGGCCCGGCGTTTCCCGGAATGCCCGGACGAAAGCGTGTTCCAGCTCCGTTTCGCTGGCATACGTCTCGTCCGCCCCCGTCCGGCCAATCGTCGTTCCCTCCATGAGGAGCACGTCGATGTCCTTGGGAGGGCTCGCGGTCACTGCGTCGAACAGCCGGCGCTTGCGCCCGTGCCCGCGGAAGTCACCCGAGTAGAACACCCGCTTGCCGTCCGCCTCCACCAGCAGCGCGTAGGCATCGAATGCACTGTGATCCACCAGATACGGTGTCACCCGGAACGGTCCGACATCTATGGGTCTTCGGTCCTCGATGAAGCGGGGGGCGGCCAAGGTCTGGCTGCCTCGCACATACGGGCTTGCCGCATTCAACATGCGATGCGCCGCCTCACCGATGTAGATCGGAACGTCCGACCGGACTTGCCCTGCCAGACCGTAGTGGTCAGGGTGCGGATGGGTGATCATGACGCCGAGCAAACTGTCGTCCCGTGAGCGGAAGCCCGGAACGGCCGGCAACAGGTTCGTCTTCGCGCCCTCATCGTCGGGAGCGCCGAGCGGAAGACCTACATCCAGCACCAGGCGCCTGCCCTGCGCCTCAACCTCGATGCACGTGCCGCCGATTTCCTTCGTTCCCCGATGGATGCGCAACCGCATCCTGCCGCTGACGTTCATGGATGAGACCGGAGGGACGCCAGGGCCGAGCCGATGGCAGGCACCGCGACGAGGTGAACTCCGTACACTTTCAGCTCGCTGTCAAGCCGCGGCGTAGCGCCGGCAAGCTCCGACGGCTCAACGTCTTCCAGCGCCAGGCATTCGACGACGAGATCCAACCGCGCTTCGACGTCTCGCGCCAACCGATCGAACTCCTGCTCCCAGTCCCCCATCGCCTTGCGTGTTGACCCTGGCGGCTCCAACCAGTCACGCCACCATGCCTGCGGCGCCAGAACGACGACCATCGGCGGGTCCTCAGAAACGTCTGCCTCGAAAAGGTGTCTTGCGTCGTTCGCAATCACCTCGTGGTTGGCCGAGATGATCGCGGCGTAGCGCAACCCCTGCACCAACGCGGCCGCGGGATTGCCCTCTCTCGCTCGTCCCTCTCCTTCGGGCTTGACCTTCAGCTCGATCACAACAAGCCGTCCAGCATCGGTGACACCGAGCAAGTCGACCTCGCCAATACCCACGTCAACTTTCTTGGCCTGCAACGGCACCTGACGGTCAAGCACCCGGAAGTTGCCCATGCGAGAACACCGCCAGCCCTCCATGTGGCAGAGCGCCATCGCCAAGCGTTCCTCGAAGCGGTTGCTCTCGTCTTTACTGGTCCACTCCCGATCCTTGACGAGGTAGGGCTTCTTTCTGAACCCTCGGTTCGGTGCACAACGCCGGAGTTCCTCGTACTCCCGGCACAGCTCGCTTCTACTGAGCGCGGCAAGTTCTGTCGCCAGCCCGGTTATGGGCCGTTTCTTGCCGAAGAGAATCGGGAATTCGGATGGGTCAACCATGCAGTCGCCGCCGCCGCAACACGACGCTACGGCGCCGTACATCTCGGAGAGTCTCTCCCGGGTGCGCCGGGTCGTACATGGTCAGCATCGTGCCAGTCAGTCTAGCCGCGCGGTACCCGGTGATCGGGTGAATCGGCATCCGTCGCGACCTCTCGATGGTAGACAGACAACCGACAGCGGCGACTGCTGGACTGTCCTCGATCTATTCGGGCCACATGTAGGCCGTTCTGCCGCACGGCTGCACCAGACGTTCGTCGGAAGCGGTGGGTAGGGCGTGCAGGTCACGCTGCCACGTTAAGGCTCATGGCTCCGTAGAGGGAATTCGGCGACCCAACGCTGTTCTGCACATCGCGGTACCGACTTCGAAGCCAACGGTCGGCTGGCCGCCAGCCGCTGGGACCGGTACCCCAGCAGGTGAGGGTGTCGACGCCGAGCCCCAAGGGCGCTCTGATGTCGAGTATTGATGCAATTACGTCCTCAACGTCGTCGAGGGTCTCCGTTGTCACCCTGACGATTTCCCCGTCTCGGACCGTTGCTCGCGCAATTCCATGTTTGCCCTTGCCGCCGGGGTCGTATCCGACTAGCGTGCCCGTCATCGGCCCGTACTCCGACTTGTCATCGTGCAGGTCAGGTCCTCAGTTGGTTCCAACAGCCTCGGCCGGTGGTTCTGAGGATTCCTCTTCAAGCTGAGGGGCAAGTCCCTGGACGGCGGGTCGAACACGCGCTTCATCGCGGCCGCGGCACGGTTGAGTTCGAGCATCCTGGTCTCGTCCGGCCTGTCCCGGTAGTTGACGTCTACCCCGTAGCGGATTACCCACCGGCCTGCGGTCACCCCTTCCGTCCATTCGAGTGGCCGCGCCAGACCGCACGCCGCGAAGGCTTCATCGATCTCCTGTCGGTTCTCAAGAAGGACGGCGAGCGCCCCCGTCCATCGGCCCTTCTTGTTGGTGAGGACGACACGGGACTCGCGGCGGTTGACCGCGACGCGGTAGACCAGTCCCGAACCCCTCGCAGGTGTGTCCTGCAACCCGATGTAGTCCGGTTTGAGGTTCTTGAAGGGCGAGTCGATCCCTTGATCTCGCGCCTGCGCGAACAGAGCGGCCATGAAGTCACGTCTTTGACGCTGCGCCAGCGTGAGATCCGGATCCGCCCTGCCCTTGGGCATCGCGTCTTCAGACGGCTCGGCGACGACCGTGAACAGCGGAGCTGGTAGGGAATCGCCGATCCTGACGGTTCGGACCGTGACCATCCAGATCTGCCCGACGCCGCGCTCGTTCAAGGCCTCTACCGCCTTGACGTGCTCTGGCCTTCCTTCCTCCACGATCCAGATCGCTCGTTGAACGTCCCGCTGCGCCAGGTAGGTAATGAGTTGGCCGAGATGGCGGTGGTCACTCCGCCCGAACTGGTTCTCGATAACGACATCGCCGAAGTCGGTTTCCGCCACGAGGTCGATGCTGAAGTCCCCGGCTCCGACCTCCCTCCGAGCGTTCGTCAACCCCAGCCCGAGGACTTTGTCGAGATCGCCGATGTTCGTTTCGAGCCAAGGCGTGAAGTCGATATGCTCCTTCGGCCAAACCTCGCGGATCGCCACGCTCTCGATGAATCCGACGCCGGATGACATGTACTGTTCCCGGACCTCGTAACCGCTTGGGCAGCGAACTGTACGCACCGGCACCAGCAACGTCAATGCGAGCAACCCTCGCCCGGTAGTACCGCCGTCGGAACCTGGGGCACCAAGGGGGACTCGGCACTGCCGAAACTCGCCGGACGTAGCCCCGCCTCTGTGGACGGCGTATCCGAGACTGCCCGCACGAGTGGAATCCGAAGACGCCGAGGAGTTCCTAGATGCCGCTACACCACTTCACCCTGATCGTCGACGGTCCCGACCTGCAGGACGCCGCGTATATCGACATGCTGTTCGAAGCCGGGTGCAACGACGGGACGGTCGGCCGTGCCGATGGAATTCAGTACATAGACTTCGATCGCGAGGCGCCCAGCTTCGACGAGGCAATCTTGTCTGCGGTGACGGACGTCGAACGGGTCGCCGGCGCCGAAGTCGTGCGGGTTGCCGACGCCGGCCTCGTCTCCATGACGGACATCGCCACCCGTATCGGGCGGACTCGCGAGAGCGTTCGGCTCCTTGTCACCGGCGCCCGCGGTCCGGGAGGATTCCCGCCTCCCGTCACCGATCCGCGCGGCCGGTATCGGCTGTGGCGCTGGTCCGACGTGGCGAACTGGCTCACCACGCAACTCGGAGAAGTGACCTTGCCGGAGGATCACGCCGCGACGACCCTAAACGCCAGCCTCGAGCTCCGTCGCCAGCGGCGCAAACTGACGCCGACCTTCCGAAAGACGCTCCGGGCGCTCGCGGACCTGTCGTGAAACACGGAACGGCACGCACGCCCGTCGATTCGCTCGAACTCCTCGTTCAATCGAATTCGCACACTATCGGAAGGTGATCGCTCACTCGCGGATGGGTGTCGAACACCTCTTCGCGGCCCGGCACGCGCGCGCTCGTCAGGCGGTTGAGCAGAGGCTTGTTCACGTAGAGATAGTCGAGCTGGTGTTCAGCGGACTTGCTTGAGTGCTGAAACGTCGGAACGGAATGCCCGTTGTGGTGCGAGAGACAGTCCGTCAATCCGAGAGCATTCAGCCTGTCGATAATCTCCCGGTTGCCACGGTCGTGGGGCCTGTCGAAGTTAACCGAGCTGTTGAAGTCGCCGCCCACGATCCAGTTCGTCTCGTCGCCGAGGCTGGCGTTCTTCAGCAACGACCAGAGGATCTCGGTAAACCAGAGTTTCGGGTTGTTCTTCAACTTAATGGCCCGGAAATCACTGTCGTCGATCTCCTCGGCGTCCCGGGGAACGGCGAAAGCCGGCGAGTGAACGGAAACGACCTGGTAGCGCTTGCCTTCGTCGTCGTAGACCGCGCACTCGTGGATCCAGCCGTAGCGCGCCCCGTGCAACTTGTTGACGCCATCGAGTTCGGACGTCAGGAACGGCGTCGTGCTCATCCTCCATCTTGAAAGCACGGCGGTCTGGAATCGCGCGTTGTGCCCGCCGAAGAACTTCGGGAATCGCGCATGGCTGTTGTAGTGTCGCAGGACTTGATCAGGAATTCGGGTCACTTCCTGCAGCAGCACGATGTCCGCGTCCTCACGCTCCAGCATCTCCCACACGCCGTTGCGGGACAGGCTGGCCTTGTTGACGTTCCAGGTAATCACCTTCATCGGTCCTCAGCTCCCTTGGTGACCGGCCCCACGAGCCAATCGAAGGCCTTCGCCCCCCAGTAGCGCGAACTGGAAGCGCTTCCTGGGCCACCAGAGTCGTAAGTAGTGCCCAGGCTGACGCCACAGCCACGACCAGTCCGACAGCGTCCGGCTGCAGAGTTCGGAAGCCTGGTCAAGTTCTGAGAGGGGAACCCGTACGCTGGGTGCTTGTCTGCCGGAGAGGATGTCGACCAGGCCGCTCAGCTCACCGAGAGCATGCTCCGGGGACGGGCGCTGCCGCCTCACAGCGTCACCCTCCAACGGAATCGTCTGCCAGCCGCGTGCGCGTGTGCTCGCCGGCATCCAGGCGCCTCGCTACAGGCGACTATCGACCTTCACGCTGGTGAGCCGCTCCAGCCATTCCCGGAAATGCCGGCACTGCGTTTGGAGCACCGGCAATCCGATCTTTGCGGCAACGATTGGACCAGCAGAAGCCTTTCGACGGTCGTATTCCGGTATTGCCGCAGATATTCGCTTCGACGGCGCGGTGGTCGGCCCATCGTCGACCAGCTCCGGTGAATCGACTTCTCTCGCGGTCTTGACGAGTTGCTCAATAGCCGACGGTCGATCCGGGAACTGAGTGTCAAGCTTCTGCGGATCGGCAAACAGCAGAGCCTCGAACTCGTGAAGCTGGATGTACGGAATGAACCTCCTGTCGCCGATAGTCTCGCTCAGTGCCGCCTCAAGGAGTCCCACGCGCGCGTACGGATCGGAGACTTTCGCGGCTTCTGCGTAACCGGGAAAGTCGGCCGGCAGTTTGTATAGGTCAAACATGGTCGTGAATCTTGCGTCCCGGCCGCCGTCTCCTCGCACCCATCTACGAATGTCATCCCGGGCATGCTGGTAGGTGGTGAGGCCGCCTCGGTACCTGCGATCCTCTGCTCGCCGCTCACGTCTGGTCGTGACGCAATGCGCCACCGCAACAATCGACCGGTCCGCGAAGTGCTCGCGCAGCACGGTGTTGACGAATCTCTCCTCGGTCTGTCCTTCGACAATGAAGTTCAGGCGGAGGTACATCAGGGCCGCCCTCCGATAACGTTCTTCTCCCACAACTCGGATACCGAGTACGCTTCGAGCCACTCCCTCAGTGCGGTGGGATCCAGCCGCTTGAACGTAGATGCGCGATCCGGCCGTTCGACGACCACGACGTCGCCAGGATCGAAGCAGTCGACCAGCGGGACCGACTGTGTTGCCGCAATGATCTGGATGTTCGTAGCCGCCGCCGCGATCAGTCCGCCGACCACGTCTATTGCCGATGGGTGCAGGCCGAGTTCGGGTTCGTCGAGAATCAGCACGTCAGGGAGATCCTGCGCCGGCTGCAGCAGCAGGGTTATCAGCGCGGCTATGCGCAGGAAGCCGTCGGACGCCTGAGAGGCGTCGAACACCTCGTCCGTATCTCGCTCGCGCCAAGCCAGCATCAGATCACGACCCTCCGGTTCGAGCTCGAAATCGGTGAACATCGGCAGCACGAGTCGAATGGTGTCCACGATGCGCTGGTAGTGTCGCGGGGCTCGTGTTCGTAGCCGGTGGAGTACCGGCGCCAGGTTGCCGGCATCCTCCTTGAGCCAGCGATTGTCTCCAGCCGGCCACTTGCCGCGAATTCGGGCAGTGCCGGACGTGTTATGAAACTGATAGACCACCATCTTCCGCAGCAGCGTGCGGATGACCTGTGCAGTCTGATCTTCGACCGCGGCAGCGGGGAGTTGAGGGTCCTTGTGTCCGGCGCCCAGAGTCTTCCAAGTCGCCTTGGTCTGTCGTCCCGCGCGTGTGAATCGATACCGCTCCTCGGCGAAAACGAGCGTGTCTCCTGCGGCATGGAAGAGCCGAAAAGCGTACTCGTTCCTTCCGCTTGCCGTTCGGATCGTCAACTCGGCCTCGATCTCTCGGGTATGGGCGGGGCCATCGTGGAGAAGCCGGCGCGAAGTACCCTGCTGGCTCACGTGCAACGCCAGCTTGTCGGGGCCGGACAACGCCCAGCTCATCATGCGGAAGAACGAAATGAAGTTCGACTTCCCAGCGCCGTTGGGCCCAATTAGCACGGTTTGTGAGTGAGGTTCAAAGTCGACCAGTTCCCGGATCGTCTTGAACCCCTTCAAGGTGATCCGTTCCAAGCGGCTGCGCACTGCGCCTTCGGTTGTCATGTCCCGTTGTCGGCGTATTTCTTCGCCGATCGCGTTGAAATACCTATTCTCAAGGGAATCAGGATCCTGGTCGAGATGGCGCTCAAGTTCCTCGATCCTCACTTCTTGCTCCTGATCGAGCTCGGGTTCGACGTCGTTCAACTGCTGAGACCATTTCAGAAAGGCCCACTCCATCTCTTTGGCGTTGAGCCCGCGTGTGAAATCTACAGGACTCCGAATCCACGGCTCCTCGTGCTGAATCCAACGCGACGGGTTGCCCCGTATTCGGCGCGCCATCTCGTCGAACGCGAGGTACTGCCTTGGTCCAGGTGCTGTAGCGAGACTCTTCAGCTCAGCATCGGGTAGTGACTTCATGTTCGTCAGGGTCCTGTAGTGTGTCACGCCAAATCGGGCAGAGCCCGATTGATAACGGGAGACGAGGCGCATCGGCGACCCACACCTCCGTCTCCCAAGCGATCTCCGGCAAGTACTCGCCCATCGTCGCACGGTCGAGAAACGTCGTAACGAAGACGAGCCCGGCTATTGACCCGGCGAAGAGGTCCTTGAGTTGGTTGTGGCGCAGGACGTTCACCGGACCGTGCGACGTGACAGCCTCAATGAGAATGAGCCAGTTGCGCTCGACGTAGCGGATCACGACGTCCGGCATCTTCCCATACCGGTCGATCTCAACGCCCAGGTCCCGCAGGTACTCTTCGTCGTAGAGCAGGTGCTCTTCCGCCGTGTCGCCGCCGTAGATCACGTAGCCGCCGGGGGTGAAGCGCGGCGCAAGCTGCTCGACGATCTCCTTGACGAGTACGTTCTGGCCGCCCGCTGTGAGTTCGAGCGACTGTCCGTCCGGAAGATTCATGGCGATGAACTTTGTCTGCCGTTGCGTGTCACGAAGACGGTTAATTCCGTCACGGGATGCGGCTGTCGGGCGGACCGGATATGTAGTGGATCCCGCCGGCTCTGCGCTAGAGGACGTGCGCTTCCGCGTCGATTTTGTACCCGCAGCCCAACGACCGGACCTTAGCGATGAAACGCTGCCGTCGTATCATCCGGCTGAACCAGTGCGGGGATGAACGGGATGTCGAATCGGACAGCCTCGGCACCGTTCGTGGGGCCGTGCGCGGTCCAGCCACGATCCCGCAAGAACTGATCCAGCTCGTTGTTGGACAGTAGGTCGTGAAGCATCGCATCAAGGGTCCGTGCGATGTCCTCCATCAGGTCCGCCCACGTCTCGGACTCGACGGTGAGTTCGAGCGGATCGCAGATGCCGACCCAATGCTCACCATCTGCCCGACCGATTCGCCAGGGGATCTCCGCCTCGATGTGCACGACAGCCATGCTGCCCTCCTCCATTTCTGATGCTACCCTGCCCAACGGCTCTTGGGGTGATCGGGCGGCGGGGGTGAGCATGAGATGCCAGAGCGGCAGGTGAGCCTACAGGAACTCGAATCGGATCTCGACAGCTACATCCACGCCGTAGAGAACGGCGCCACGCTCGTCGTGATCCGTGACGGAAGTCAAGTGCCGCGGATCATCCCGGAGACGGACTCCGCTGAGCGGACACGCGCCGCGCTGAGAGCCAGCCTGACAATCGATTGGAGCGGCCGACGGCTGAAGAGCGGGCGACCATCAATGGGACTCCGAGACTGCGGCAGCGCGAGCGACATCATCATCAGCGAGTGCAGATGATGTCTTCGCACTTCTCGCCGGACTTGGTCAAGGCGTCGGTCTGACGGATACGCTCCCAGCGCTCGATCTGCCCACCGTGCCGCTCGCGCATCGCGTGGACAACCGAGAGCCTACGGGGAAGATCGCCGACCGCGGCAAGGCGCGAGCCGACTTGCAGGACTGCTCGTGCGATCCGATGATCGACCCGATGGCCACTGGAGCCATCAACGACCGCCTGCGGCTCCGTTCCGCTGAGGCTGGCGAGGCGCAGAACGACCGAGGGAGGACAACGCTTGACAACGAATGCAGACCGCCGCAGCGTGGTCGACAGGATCCGACAGAAAAACGAAGACGAATTCGGGAAGGGAGCACGCACAGCGGTCCAGAAACTGCTGTCGGCCGGCCTGCCGCACCCGTGGATGTACATCTACGAGTTGACGCAGAACGCCGTGGACGCATGCGCGAGGCGGGTCTGCTGGCGATCGGAAGGCGACGCCGTAGTGTTCCAGCACGACGGTCGCCTTGCGCTGGACGAATCCGACGTCAGAGGCCTGTCTTCGCTCGGCGCGTCCACCAAGGGACTCGCCACGGTGGGCTTCATGGGCGTGGGCTTCAAGTCGGTCTTCGCGCGTTTTCGGGAGGCGCGCGTCTCGGACGCCGACTGGCGTTTCCGGTTCGATGTCGGCGTCCGACGCGGAGATCTCGAATCGGAGGTACCAGAGTGGTTCGACACGCTGCGTCCACACTGGGACGACGAAGTCCCCGCACCGGACGCGGGTTACACCACCGCATTCTTGCTCGGTCGACCCGCAGAGCCGCGGCGCCCGGTGACGGACGACCTGGAACGGCTGGCGTCGACCGAGAACCGGACCACGCTCGCGGTGCTTGCACTGCGCGGCCTCACCCAGGTCAGCGTCGACGAGGTCGTCTGGAAGCTCTCGGTCGAAGACGACATCGTTACCGTCCGCCGTTCGGGGAGCGACGCACGCTGGCGCTGGAAGGCGTTCGTCGCCCACTACCGCCCGGACGACGCCGCCATGCGCCGTTTCCTAGAGGTGCGGCAAGAAACTCACGATCAGGTCGACCCGGGAGGCCGGCGGGCAGAACGGCAAGTCGTCGGTCTGCTGCGGCTCGACGACGACGGCCTGCCGAGTCCGGCCGATCATGGATGCGTGTACGCGACGCTACCCACACAGGTCCGGATTCCCTTCGGATTCCACCTGCAGGCCGACTGGTTCGTCAACGTCGACCGGCAGCAACTGCGCGAGGTCGCTGGAGACGCCTGGCAGGAAGCCATCGTGGGACAGGTTCCGGAAATCGTCCGCCAATTGTTGATCTGGCTGTCCGGCGAATCGGATGCCATGCGGGAACGCGGCTACCGTGCCTTGTGCGAACCCGATGACGACGGTGGCCTGCTGGCCGGCCCATTCCGGAATCTGCGCGAGGACCTTGCCCGGACCCTCGCCGATAAGCCGATCGTGCCGGTCCACGGCCCGGGCCCAAGACAGTTCTGTACTCCCGAACAGGCGGCAGTCCTACCCGAACCCTTCCACGCCGACTTCGTTTCCTCGTGGCGCCCCGACCTGCTCTTCGGTTCGACGGTCATGGACGCACACCTGTTGGGAGAACGCGCCACGGACTTCGCGATCTGGCTGGAGTGGGGGAGCGTACTCGAGGCCGACGAAGTCGCATGGAGGGACACGCTGCCGAACTGGTGGCGCGCACTCCCGGAAGACGAGCGGCCGGATGCCCTTTTCGCGCTCTGGCGTGGTATCGCAAAGAACGAGTGGCACCATGCTCCGGTCGTCCCGACGAAGGCGGGCGGATGGGCGGCGGCGCGCGACACCTCGTGGTTGAACGAGGAGCCGCCAAGCAGGCGCAAGCCAAGCGGGCGCGCTGTCGCCGAAGCGCTGGTTGCGTTTCTGCCGACCCGCGGTCGGCAATTGCAGTCTGGCATCCGCAATCGTGTGAACAACCGGCCTCATGATGCCGGCGTCAGATGGCTGAAGGAACACCATAACGAGGTGAAGCTCGCCGACTTGATTCGGCGGGCGGCCGACGAGGGCGCCGAGCTTCCATTGGTGGAACTCCTGGCGTGGGCGCTCGGCAAGGGTCCGTTGCGCCAGGACCTCGTGCCGTTGGTCCTGACAGAAGAAGGGCCCTGCAAGCCCACGGACGCACTCATGGCAAATCCGCTGGTCCCCGGCGGCGAGAGCCGGCGTGGTCTCTTTTCACAACCTGCTCTCGTCGCGGCCTACGCCGACATCGTCGACCGCTCGGCCGTCGTGGCGTTCCTCGAACGCCTCGAGGTGTGCGGTGCAGGTGCAACCGAGGTGCGAACGGAACGGATGCCCCGATCCGAGAGAGATCGGGTGGCGACGCGAATCGGCGTCGACGTAGCGGAGGTCGAACAGGCGAACGACGCGGGCTACAAAGTCCACGATCGTCACTTTCCGTTCGCGATCGACAGCGTCCCGCGAGCGGCACTGCAGGAGTGGTTAACGCTTGAGCACCACGCCTTCCGCGGGCAGGGATGTCATTCGGCGACCAGCTTCTTTCACTACCGGCGTTCCACGCCAGGGCGGGCGCCGGCCCAGTGGGTCCGGGACCTGCGGAGCCACGATTGGCTGCTCTGCACAGACGGCGAACGGCGCAGACCCGCTGAAGTGCTGCTCGCCGCCGACCCCGACCGGGAGGACGCGCCGGTCGCTGACATTGACGGCGATCTCGCTTCCCGGTTGGCGGAAGAAGGGGTGGATTTCGGGGGCGCAGTTCCGCAGTCGCCCACCCTGCGCCGACTCGAACGACGGGGCGCCGCGGAAATAGACGACAGCGATCTCGCAGCGTTGCTCCGGGAGGCGCTGGAGGCGGTCGGAGCCGGAGAGGCAACGGAGGACGATCTGCGCCGCGCGCTCGCCGTGGTGAATCTCCACGGGGTACCGTTGACGCGCCGGGTCGTGCGGCGAACCGGAGCCGGAGCCGGAGCGCGCGGCAACCTGGGGGGCTGGGTGGTCGCGCTCTCGGACTTCGAGCCGGCGCTCGCCGACGCGGTGCAGGCGGCCGCCGAGCTGCAGCCGCTGCCCGACACCACCACCGGCCGACAAGCGCTGGCCTTTCTTCTCGACACATGGGAACGGAAACCAACAGCCGGTGTCGAGGTGCTCCGCGGCCACCTCGCCGCCGCCTACCGTTACGTGCTGGACGATATGGACGCTGGGGACCTTCCGGTCGGCGCCTGGAAGGAAGCTCGTGCGCAGGCGCAGCTCTATGGGCACCGCGAGTGGCATCCCATCGGTCCGACGCTCGTGGTCGACGATGTGCAGTCGCCACTCATCCGCGAGTTCCTGCCGACGGACAGGATCGCGGTCGCATCCGCCCATCTGGGCGACACCAAGGCGCAGGTTCGACGTGTTGCGCAGGCTCTCGACGTCGCCCTGCTGTCGGCCGAAGTCGAGGTCGAGCCAGGAGAGCGAGCGACGGAACCGCCGTGGGCCAACCGGTTGCGGCAATTGACAGCGACCCTCTCACAACTCGAAGATCGGCCTTCCCTGCACGATGTCACTTTGCACAACGCGCTCTCGCTGCGAGTAGGCGCTCGGCGCCATGCCGTCTGGGCATACGTAGAGGGAGTCGACAATCAGAGCACGACGTTGCTGCTGGTCGGCAATCCCGCCGACTTCGCCGTACAAGCCGCGGAGCAGCTCGTGGAGCACTTCCAGTTGGGGCAGCGCGGACAGGAGGTGCCGCGGCTCACCGGGGCTCTCTTCGCTCTCGACGACGAGAGCGCGTTCCGCCGCCACCTGAAGCTGCTGGCTGACGGGCTCGGCGTCGAGCCGGCTGCAACAGCGTCCGGCATCAGCCAGAAGCCGTCGACGGAGGATTCCTCCGCCGACGAGGATACGGATGTGGGCACCGACGCTCGGGAGAAGGCCCCGGACTCGGTGTCCGGCGGCGGAGACGAGAGCGTACCAACACCGCGCAGCAGTTCCGGTCTATCCGGCCCGCACGCCGGCGGCGCAGACAACCGCCCTGGCCCTCGCGCCGCCTCAGGCCCGTTCGGCGGCAGCAAATCGCGAGCGGGCGGTCGGCGGGACGACGGAAAGCCTGCGCGGCCGAACGGCCACCGTGACCACGCCGCCGAAGGGGGCAGCCGCACGCGCCCGCCCACGCCGGGCGGCCGCGCCGCCGACCATGTCCGGATGCTGGTCATGTCGCGCGGAAATCACGACACGGACACCGGCGACGCAGCCTCTGTGCGGGGAACCCCCCGGGATGATCACCGCGCAAGGCAGGCGGTGCTCCAGTACGAGAAGCAGCACGGCCGGCGAGCCGAGGCGATGCCTGACCTGCAGCCGGGTTTCGACGTGCGAAGCGTCGATGACGGAGGCCGGGAGCGGCGAATCGAGGTAAAGGGAGTCCAGGGGCGCTTCGAAGAGGAGGCCAGCGTGGCGCTCACGGCGAAGCAGGCGAACGACGCGCTACGGAACGACGATGAGAGGGTGGAGTACTGGCTCTATGTCGTGGACTCTACCGAGACGGAACGCCCGCGGGTGTTTCCCATCAGGTGGGCGCGAGAGCGCACCCGACTGCGGTATGGCTTCTACGCGTACGCATGGCGAGACACTGCGGAACACCCTGCCGAGGCGACGGCGGAAGGGTTGATCGCCCTGTCGCCGGCCGCGCCCGAACCGCTGGACCCCGGCGACCTGCCGCTGAACTACAACCCGGTTGACGATGAGCGCCTGACGTGAGCCGCTTGCGACGGAGGGTTCAGCCGGAGCCGCGCGCGCCCTTCGGCGTCAGCCCATCTACCCTGGCGCGGTACTTCTTCCACGACTGCGATCGGTTCCTGCGCTTCCGCGCCACGCGGCGGCCGTCGCGCAACGGCGTGCCGCAACGCCGCTACGAGTCGGGCCCGGTGATGGCCGAGGTCCTAGAAAGCGGCCGCACGTGGGAAGAGCAGATCCTGACCACCCACCTCGCCGGCCGCGCGCTCGTCGCAGACGGCGACGGCGCGCTGGCGGATCGCGTCTGGTCGGTCGAGGAGAGCGTCGATCTGCTGCGCCGCGCCCGGCACGGAGAGTTCCTCTACCAGTTGACCCTGCGCGCGCCCGCCTCCCTGTACGAAGCCCTGGCCATCGACCCGACGCAGATCGAGATCACCGACAACCGGCCCGACCTCGTGCAGGTCACGGCCGAGGCTGCGGGGGGACGCCGCTTCCGCGTGATCGACGTCAAACGGGGGAGCACGGTGAGACTTCCCTACCGCATTCAGGTGCTGTTCTACGCGATCGAGCTCGCCCATGTCCTGCGCGCGGCGGGCATCGACGGACGCGTCGACCTCGCAACCGGGGCAGCGTGGCTGGGCGGCGCACCCGAACCGGAGGACTTCGACTTACTGGTCGTACGGCCGCACCTCGAGGACGTGCTCGCCCGGCTGCCGGCCCTCGTCGCGCAGCCGCTCGACGAGGTGGACTGGCACGTCCGCTACCGCTGCGAATGGTGCGAGTATCTGGACTACTGCCGATCCGAGATGGTGGAGCGTGACGATGTCTCTCGTCTTGTCGGCCTCACCGCGCACGGCAAGCGCTTCCTCGGCAGGTCGCTCGGGGTGCACACCCTGCCCGAACTGTCGGCCGCCCTGCGTGTGCCCGACGCCGACGACCGGCTGCAGGGCTGCGCGTCGCTGGCCGGCGAGCGCCCGCGCCTTGAGGTGCGCCTGGAGGCGCACGCCAGCGGGGAACCCGGCGTCTTCGGCTCACTCCACCCAGGGCTGCCCGTGGGCGAGAACGTGGCGATCTTCCTGAGCGCACAGACCGAGCCGGTCGAGGACCGCACCTGGCTGCTCGGGATGCTCGTTCAGGCCCGCGAGGATCTGCGCCGTAGCATTCTGGCGGAAGAGGGGCCGGCGCGTCCCTTCGTCGTTGTCGCGGACAGCCGGGAAGAGTGCGCGGTCGTGCGGGAGCGCTTCATCCGCCGGTTGTACGAGGTGTTGCGCCGCATCGACGACTGGAATGCGAAAACGCCCGAGTGGAGGGACCGACTGTCGGTCCAGCTCTACTGCTACAGCGAGCAGGAGCGGGAGCGGCTCGTGCGGGTGCTGCTAGAGGCGCTGCCCGACCCGCAACTGTCGCAGGCGGCGATGGCTCTGCTGTTCCACCTGCAGGTCCCGGACCTGCTGCAGGTGGACGACCATCCTCGGGACGTGGTCGCCCATCCCCTGATCCCGCTCGTTTCGGCGGCCGGTCGGCTGCTAGCCCTGCCCGTTGACGTGTCCTACACGCTGCCGGAAACGCTCGCCGCGCTCGGCTCGAAGTTCGAAGTCCGGCGGAATCGCTTTCACTACCCATTCGGTCATGCCGTACGCGCCGACGCAGCGCTCCGGGCCTGGAACGGCGAGGATGTCGACCTGCAACCCGTCGTGCGGGAAGCCGCCCACCGCCTGTACGGCTACCGCGCGGCGCTCTGGCAGATCAGGGACCTCGCCGGCGACCAGCTCGTGACTTGGCCACCCAAGCACGTTTTGATCTCGTCGGCCGGCATCGACCACCCGAGGCTGTCTCGTCTGGCCTTCCTCGCTCGCTACGAGAGCGTTATGGGATGCCTCGCAGTGCGCTCGGGACGCTGCGAAGCGCGCGACGTGATGGCCGCCAAGGGGACACTGAGGCCTCTGGTCCACGAAGGCGAGGGGCGCTTCCGCGTGGCCGCCGACGGCATCGAGATCGACGACGGCAGCTTCGCTCGCTGGCTGGTCGTACGAGACACTCCGGAGGGCCTGCGTGCGCAGGCGCGCTTCAACGACTGGGCGCACCGGGCGCGGCACTGGGGCGGGCGCGCCGATGCGCATGTGGGCATCGGAAAGGTCGCTGCCGTCGAGACGGACCCGCTGGGATTCGCACGGACCGTGCATATCGACTGGACGCACTGGCACGACCCACCGCTCGAGAACGGCGCCCGCGTCCTGCTGATGCCCAGCTTCCTGGACTTCAATACCGACCGGGCGATTGACGGCCTGAAGCAGTTCGACACGCGCGGCTTGTTCGTCCGGCTGCTCGACGACTCGGCCGCGGCGGCCGGCGCCGAGAGCTTGTCTCGGGCGGTAGACCCAGTGGAAACGGCAGCCACTTTCCGCCTCACACCGAGCCAGGCTGTTGCGTTGCGCACCATCGCCCGCTCGCGAGTAACAGCGATATGGGGCCCGCCGGGCACGGGGAAGACGCACTTTCTGGCCGCGTTGGCGCTCGGCCTGTGTGGGGCGCCTCGGAAACGGCGGCGGCTCCGAATCCTCATCTGCGCCATGACCCACGCCGCCATCGACAACCTGCTGCGGATGATCGTGCGGATTGCCGATGAGCTCGGCCGACCGGCGCCGGCGCTGGCCAAGGTTGGCGGGCGGGTGACCGACGCGCCTGGCGGCATCGAGAGGATCGTCGCGGAACAGCTCGACAGTTGGCTGGACGGGCACGACGCCGCGATTGTGGGCAGCACCGTCTGGGGCCTAGCGAAGTCGTCAGCGCCCTTCGACTTGGTGGTGATCGACGAGGCCTCGCAGTTGCGGGTGCCGGACGCGGCCTTGGCGATCGACCGCGTCCACGACCGGGGGCGTCTCGTCGCGGCCGGCGACCACTTCCAGTTGGGGCCGATCATCACCGGTACTTATCCCGAGCCCGCGGCAGGGCAACCCGCACTGCACCGCTCCGTCTTCGACTTGCTGCGCGAGCGCCCCGATCGGCCCGGGACGCCGCTCTGCCAGTTGCTGGAAAACTGGCGGATGTGCGACGTGCTGACCGGTGCGGCGCGCCTGCTGTACGGGCCCGACTACCGCTGCGCCACGCCCAACGTGGCGTCGCGGAGGCTGCACTTGCAGCAACGCCGCGCCGGGCTCACGGGTGCGTGTCTTGCGCCTCATGCGCCATTGGTCGTGGTGATTCTCCAGGGCGTGCAGGCAACGAACGCAAACCAAGTCGAGGCGGCGCTCGTCAGCAGACTCGCCATTGCGCTTCGGGACGACATGGCCGACGTCACCGACGATGATGCGTTCTGGCGAGAGCGCCTGTTCGTCGTGAGTCCCCACCACGCCCAGATCCGAGCCATTCGCCGCGCCCTTGCCGGCAACCGTGACTGGTCGGCGCGCCCTTTCGTGGACACCGTCGAGAAGATGCAGGGGCGGGAGGCCGACGCCGTGTTCGTCTCCTACGGCGTGGCCGACCCCGAGTACGCCGCGCTGGAGGCGGACTTCATCTACAGCCGCAACCGCCTCAACGTGGCCGTCACCCGGGCTCGAGCCAAGTCGGTGGTCTTTCTTGCGCAGCCGCTGCTCGATGCTAGCCCCGAGGTTCTCGATGTACCGGGTGTCGTCGAGGGCCTCGCCTACATGCGCGACCTGGTGCAACTCGCGCGCCGCCACGGCCGGCGGGACCATTTCGACCTTGAGGACGGGGTAGCGGCAGAGGTCGCTGCGCTCGATCGTGAGGTTGTGAACGGCGGAGAAGTGCACAACATCATTGCGAGATGAGCGTCAGGCGGCGCGTGATCTCGGAGCGGCCGGTCGGCGACCCACGTGCTGGACGGGCAGACCGAAACCGGGGCGCTGACCACGCCACGGTCCGCTGACAACGCCCGCGCGCGCCCCGGCAGACGCCTGCAACGGACTACGACTCGACCGAAGTCTCTGCGCGGACCTCGGCCAGGTCGCGCTCGTCAAACAGGAACGGCGTCACGGTGCCGGCGTTGACGAGCTTGCGGATGGTCGTGGCGCGCAGCGTGGTGATCCAGCGCAGGCCGTCGACGCCCGCCAGGTCCTCGCGGATGCGCGCCGCGGTCAGCATGCCGCGGTCGCCCACCAGAACCACCTACTGCAGGCCAAACCGCTCTCGGAGCTTCGCCATCTGGCGGGCCAGCGTCATCGGGTCGGCCGTCGATCCTTCGAAGACCTCGACCGCGACCGGACAGCCCTCGGCCGTGCAGAGCAGGCCGAAGACGATCTGCAGCGTGCCCGACTTGCCGTCGCGGTTGTGCCCGCGCTGGGCCAGCGGGCAGTGGACACCCTCCACGTAGCTCGACGTCAGGTCGTAGAGCACCAGCGCGTGCTCCTCAAAGGTGCCGCTCGGCGAGCCGCTGCTCGATGCCGACCTGTCGCTCGACCAGCCATGGTGGTCCAGTTCCCAACATCAAGCTGAGGCCAGTTCATCACCGTCTCGAACTAACCGCTCTGCGTTTCACTGACGGTTCGGTGTTGGACCTTTCAATCAATCGTGTCGTCGCATGAATCGTTGCGAGGAAGAAATAGAACATCCAGCTATGCCAGATGCGTTCGTCGTACTGAATCCTCTGACGTTGATTGTGGTGCCGGACGCCGAAGTTGTTCGCGATGTTGAACAGGTCTGACTCGTCCTGTCGCGTCAGGACCGCCTTGGCCTGCGGTCGCAGGAACTCCAGAATGTCCGCCAGATCCCGAATGGCGTCCTTCCTGTCGCTCGACGTCGAGCCTCGCCTACGGAACTTGTCGATCGCTGCGTCGACTCGTTGCTGAACGCTTGTCGGATCACCGGGAGGACGCGGTGCGCTTTCAAGGTCGCGAAGTCCCTTTGGACCGATGGTAACGATCTCGCCGCGCGCTGTGAGAACGTAGCCCTTGTCATAATCGCGGAGAATCTCATTCACCGTGACGCGAAAGTAGTTTCGACCCGCTTCCTGGTCGAACGTCTCAAAGTGCCTGCCACATTGGAGGTAGGAGTGATAACGCCCTTCGACGCCCTTGGACGCACAGTCGTGAAGGAGTTCGATGACGTCGAAGAGATCTTCCTCCTCCCAGTTCCCGCTCGACTCGCGAAACGGCCAGAGGCTGCGTTTCTTGAGCTTGCGAAAAAAGAACACTTCCACGTCGTCACCGGCGGAGCCGGGCAAATCGCCATCAACGCAGTGTGTGCCCAAGACCTGCTGAAAGTATCCGGCCTTCTCCAAGTCCTCGAAGGCCGCGATAAACAGTCCTTTCACCTCGTTGAGGTCGAGGCGGGCCGAACGACGTCCGGTGCGAACGGAATAGTACGGTGTTTTGCGCACGAAAGCCCCAGAGAGAGCATTCTGGTCGAGCGGACAGTTCCACCGTTTCGAAGCTCGGTCCAGATGCCGTAATTCGCTTACAGACGTCTATGAGTGTAAGCAAAACGACGCGACGCTGAGAAACCGCAAGAGGCCAACCTCTGCGCCTCGCCGAGAAGCAAACCGCGCTGCGGGCCAGGAACGTAGCTCACCAAGGCATTCACACTAGCACACTCAGGTGCGCCGGAGAGGGTTGTCCCCGGGCGATATCGCCTAACGAGGACAACTCGCCACACTGAGTACCACGATCTGGCTGTCCTCGCCGCGTCGCCACAGTCGGTGGTTCGCCTGCTTTCGACTCTCCGATTCCATCGGAACGCAGCTTTCGGCTGAAGTCTGGATTGCCATTCCGCGTGGTACGCGCCTGCCGCGCGTTTCGACACCGGCGCTCCGAGTCGTCAACATCTCCACGGTAGTGTTCGATCTCGGGATCGGGGAGTACCCCACATCGAGGGCCAGACGGTTCGTATCTACGGCATCGCTCGCACCGTTGCCGACTGTACGCCGCGCGGTCGCAGCAGCGACCGACTTGTGGCTGTCGTGTTCGGTATGATGGCAGCGCGGCGTAGGCGGCGGATGGGAGTTGTTTAGGGCACCGGGGCGCGCGTGGGGTGCTTGAGGGCGGGGCTCTGAGCGTAGGAGATTCGGACTCCCGCTGCCGATGTATCCATCGGTGACCGATGCCGGGCAGGGCGGTGCCTGCGAGGCGCTCGACGCGATCCTGCAAGGGACTACGGGGCTTGGTGGCTGAACGAGACGCGAGACCGACAAGACGAGGGGAATCCCGTGACGCTGTGGATTGATGCGCTATACGACCGTGCTGCATCCTTCGGACGCGACGTTCTGGTTTACGTCGTTGCCGGGGGGGTCTTCGTGTTCGTCGCCAGTGTTCCCTGGCTCCTTCTTGCCCCTGAGAGGCCGACCCTCACCATTCTCGACGGCCTTGCGGATATCTTCGGTGGTGGCTCCATGTTCGTCGCGGTCTCGACGACCGCCGTGTTCCTTTTGTTTGCCATCGGCCAAGTCATGTTGAGTATCGGTTTCTGCTTGTCTAGCGAGCGGGACGCCTGTCCGGTTCTTCCAGAGAAGAATACTGGAGATCTCGCGAGATTGCGGGCCGCTGCGCGACGTGAGTCACTCGAATACATCGACGAACAATTGTCCCACGCCAACACCGCGAACCTAAAAGGGATCGTCAGGGATCGAGATCACCATCTAATGCTTGAGATAGTCGCACTAGGACGGAACAAGGAGTTGCATGACCGCTTCATCGAACGCTCCAACACGATTCGGCATGTACGTCTTGCCTTGGGAGCGGCATTCATTTCAGCCGGTGTTGTGACGGGAGTAGCCTGTTTGGCGTTGGCTGCGCTTGGCGCGAAGGACTCTGCGGCATCCGGCGAGCGAGTCTTGTTGGCCGCCATCCTCACCTTGGTTTCCCTTTTCTTCGGAGGAGTGCTGATGCATCAGCAGTTCAGGACGCAGGCCAGTTTCTACCGCCGAGTCCTTCTCGCGTACGCGGACGCAACAAGGGCGACCACTCCACAGGAGAGAACGCCGTGATCTACTTCGCCTACGGATCCAATATGCTGGAGGAGCGCTTGCTCCACCCTAGCCGGGTCCCTGACGCAATCGTGCACGCAATCGGAAAAGTGCCGGGTTTTCGGGTCCGTTTTCACAAGCGCGGCCGGGACGGGTCGGGGAAGTGTACGTTGGTCGCGGCGGACGACTCGGCCGCCGCATGGGGTGTGCTCTTTGAGGTGGCGCCGGATGATCTCATCACCCTGGATCGGGTCGAGGGTGTTCACACTGGAGGCTATGTACGTCAATTGGTATCGGTTCACGTCCCGGATGGCCGGTCGGAAGCCGCGGCGACCTACATCGCCCAGGAAGTGTTCGTAGACAACGCGTTGATTCCGTTCGACTGGTATCGTGATCTTGTAGTTGGCGGCGCCAGGGAACATGGCTTGCCCATCGAGTACGTTCGGGAGCTGACGGCGACGCCGGCGCGGCACGATCCGAACCTGCCTCGTGCTGGAGAGATGCGACGACTACTCGCCACTCGTCGATCGAGCACACGGGAAACTCGTTGATGTTGGCGCCGGGAACTCGCCGATCTTGATGCTGTAGAACTGGTCTACCTCGACGACCGACTGGACAGCAAGGGCCAATTTCGTGGCTGTAGCCCTGGAAGCCCGAGGGCTCGGCGAGTTGCGGAGCGGATGGCTCAACCCGCCGGAGTGGGTCGAGGGGATCGACGAGCCAGTACCGGGCTACCCGAGGCGGCCGGTCCAGATCCGTCCTCAGCCAGAGTGTGCGGTGCATGTGCAGTTTCAATTGCCATTGACATGTTTGCCGCACCTTGCCGGCCTCACGCCGGTCGACCAGAAAGCAGCACGAACCCGGCCACGTTCTCGGCCGCCTGTGCCAATTGTTTAGCCTCTTCGTCGGCGATAGGTTCCGTGTCGTTGTGGCAAGTTGGCGCTCGGGTTCGCCCAGCGTGCGATAGTCTGATAAGTCGGCGTCGCTCACGGTCGTGCGGTATGGTTACTGGGCAGCGGCCACGGTGCCGGGGCGACAACATCGGGGACGATGGGTGACGACGATGACGATCCCGTGACTGAACGCGGAACGTCACTGGGAGTGACCGTACTAGCCGAGCAGGCACATGTGCTCACACGCACCTTGCCGAAGCCGATGCCGCTGGAACCGCTGAGAGCAAGGGTCGCTTCCAGTTCCAAAGTTCCTCTGGAGCGGTGGATACCGCGGAGTTGAGCGGGGCGGATTCGGTCGCAAAACAAACGGGTTCAAACGAGAGGGCGGTATGGTACGCGTACCGACCGCTCTGGTCCGGCGCTTGGCGTCGGAAGATGAAGAAGGCTGAATCAGGCATGACGAACAATGATGCAACCGCCGACTTGGACTACGCCGACGTCCTATGGAAGTCGGCCGACGCCTTGCGCGGTCAGATCGACGCCGCCGAGTACAAGCACGTCGTCCTCGGCCTGCTCTTCCTGAAGTACATCTCCGATTCCTTCGACGCGCGACGCGGCGAGCTCAAGGACGAACTGGAAGCCGATGGCATCGCCGGGCCTCAGCTCGAGAGCCTGCTGGAGAGCCGCGACGAGTACACCGCCGAGCGGGTTTTCTGGGTGCCGCCCGAGGCACGCTGGCAGAACCTTCAGAACCAAGCCGCGCGACCGGACATCGCCACGCTGCTCGACGACGCCATCCTCGCCGTCGAGCGCGACAATCCGAACCTTAAGAGCAAGCTGCCGCGCGACTACGCCCGCCGCGGCATCGCACCGGAGAAGATGAAGGGGCTGATCGACCTGATTGCCGACATCGGTTTCAAAGACGACCGTGCCAAAGCCCGCGACACGCTCGGCCGCGTCTACGAGTACTTCCTCGGCAAGTTTGCTCAGGCTGAAGGCAAGCTCGGCGGCGAGTTCTTCACGCCACGCTGCATCGTACGGCTGCTGGTCGAGATGCTCGAGCCATATGAGGGTCGCGTCTATGACCCCTGCTGCGGCTCGGCAGGCATGTTCGTGCAGTCCGAACGCTTCGTGGAAGCGCACGGCGGACAGAAGACCGACATCTCGATCTTCGGTCAGGAGTCCAATCCCACCACGTGGCGGCTGGCGCACATGAACTTGGCGATCCGCGGCATCGAGGCCAACCTCGGCTCTCACCCTGCCGACACGTTCCTACGCAATCTGCACCCTGACCTCAAGGCCGACTACATACTCTCCAATCCGCCGTTCAACATCTCGGACTGGTCGGGCAAACTGCTGGCCGACGACATGCGCTGGCGCCATGGCACGCCGCCCGCTGGCAACGCCAACTATGCCTGGATCCAGCACTTCATCCACCACTTGGCCCCGCCCAACGGTCACGGCGGCGGAGTCGCCGGCTTCGTCATGGCCAACGGTTCACTTTCCAGCGGCTCCGGCGGCGAGGGCGAAATCCGCCGGCGCATCGTCGAGGCCGATTTGGTCGACTGCATCGTCGCGCTGCCGGCCCAACTCTTCCTAACCACCGGCATCCCTGCCTGCCTCTGGTTTCTCACACGCGACAAGACCGGCAGGAACCTCAAGCATGGCGGGCGTAACCGCAAGAGCGAGACGCTCTTCATAGACGCCGGCAAGCTCGGCACGATGAAGACCCGCACGCTACGCGTGCTCACCGGCGGCGACGCCGGCGAAAGTATGCTGGCCGACGGGATGGGTGACCCCAACTTCGATTCCGACCTAGGCCGCATCGTCTACGCCTTCCGGCAGTGGCGCGGCGAGCCTGCGCCGGATTGGTGGGTCGAGGCCAAGCACGGCAAGTGGGAGTACTGCGACATCCCCGGATTCTGCAAGGTCGAGTCGGTCGAAGCCATCGGCAAGCACCGCTTCGTGCTTACACCCGGCCGCTACGTCGGCGCCGAGGAGCAGGAGGATGACGGCGAGCCGTTCGCGGAGAAGTACCCGCGCCTGCTCGCAGAGTTGGAGGATTGCTTCGTAGAGGGCAATCAATTGACGGCTGTGGTGCGAACGATGCTTCAGGGGATCCCCAAGTGAGTGAACACGCATCGCTCTATGAAAGCGTGTTCTCTGGGTGTCCCGTTGAGTGGGAAATTGTCCCGTTTGCAGATGCCATCAACTTCCAGGAAGGTCCGGGGATTCTTGCGAAGGACTTTCGCGAAGAGGGGGTGCCGCTGCTTCGGTTGCGGAATATCGAACGGCCGTTTGTTGATCTTGTCGGCTGCAACTTCCTCGACCCAGACATGGTCGAGTCGCGGTGGCCACATTTCCGCGTTGTGCCAGGTGACCTTCTCGTCAGCACGAGCGGCACGCTCGGTCGGGTGAGCATAGCTACCCAAGCATCCGCTGGCTCGATCCCCTATACCGGCATCATCCGGATGCGTCCGGCTCGGGTAGATGTTGATGCCGGCTTCATCCGGTACTTCCTCATGTCGCCGCTGTTTCAGCTTCAGGCAGAGGCGTCAGCCGTAGGAAGCGTCCTAAGGCACTTTGGCCCGAGTCACCTTAGGGAGATGTCGTTTCCGGTACCCTCCTCCAACGAACAGCGCACCATCGCCGGTGTGCTCGGCGCACTGGACGACAGAATTGAACAGAACCGGCGGACGGCTCGGGCACTTGAGCGGCTGGCCCAGGCGATCTTCCGGGCGTGGTTCGTAGACTTCGAGCCGGTGAAGGCCAAAGCTGCTGGCGCAGTCTCCTTTCCATCTATGCCCCAGGCGATCTTCGACGCCTTGCCCACCCACTTCATCGATACCGAGATCGGCGCCGTGCCGGACGGGTGGGAAGTTGGCGGTACACCGAACATCGCGACCCTTTCGAAGGTGCAGGTGAATCCGCGGGAACATGCTAACGAGGTTTTCGACCACTTCAGCATTCCCGCATTCGACGCAGATACGTACGCGGTTGTCGAATTCGGTGAGGCAATCAAGAGCAACAAGTTTCTGGTCTCGGAAGGATGCGTTTTGCTCTCCAAGTTGAATCCTCGAATCGCAAGAATCTGGCTGCCGCCACCACCTCGTGGGCGACGGCAGGTTGCATCTACCGAGTTTTTGGTGTTTGTGCCGAAGTCAACTTTCGACCGGCATTATATCTACTGCCAATTCCAGCAGTCTTCGTTTCGCGAGGAACTGGCGCAGAGCGCGTCTGGCACTTCAAATAGCCATCAACGCGTACGTCCCGATGACGTGCTTCATAAATCGATCATCGTGCCCCCATCTCCAGTTCGGAAAGGCTTCGCTGACATCACCGATCCGCTATTCGCGCTTTCCACGGCTAATCATACTGAATCGGCAAAGCTCACCGAGGTACGCGACTACCTATTGCCTAGGCTGGTTGGCGGCCAAGTGCGAATGGAGGTCACCCATGCCTGAGCCATCTACAGCTCGTACTCCATTCCGAATGGTCGGTGCACGCACTGCGGTGCTTGACGGTCCCAACGTCGAGGCGATAGAACAGCAAATCCACACCATTGAGAGCACGCTGGAGAGCGTGCCCGACTTTGCCTTCGATCTCTCCAAGACGCTGGTCGAGTCCGTCTGCAAGACGGTGCTCGCCGACATCGGTCAGCCGGCGGACCCTAAGTGGAATGCGCAGAAGCTCTTGAAGGAGACGACCAACTTCCTGGCCCTATTGCCGCGCAACCATCCCGCGTCGGCGAAGGGGCGAGAGTCGGTAAAGAGGACGATTCAGGGTCTGCTTCAGACCATCCAGGGCCTATGCGAGCTTCGCAACAGCTATGGCATGGCCTCACATGGGCGCGACGACTCTTCCCCGCGGCTCGGCCCTCGGCATGCCACGCTCGCCGCGCAGGCGGCGGATGCAATCGTGTCGTTCCTCTACCGCATCCATCGCGACGCGCTCATACAGAATCCGGGCGCTCGGATCTACTACGAAGATCACGCTGAATTCAATGATGCGTTTGATAACGACAACGAGACGATACGAGTCAGCGACTTGGGGCTGCGACCAAGTCAAGTACTGTTCAAGGGGGATCCGGAGGCTTACAAAGCCGCGCTAAACGACCATATCGTCGGACAGAACGGGCCCGACGACCTTGACGGTCTCATTGCGCCGGGTGACGACGGGCAGGAGGTCGGTTAACGATGTCCTCACCCACCGAGCAGCTTGTTGAGGATGTCGCCTCGGTCTACTTCGGAACGACCGGCGCTGCGACCAAGCGTGGCGTCGAGATCGACGACGCCGGCGAGCGCGACGATGCGTCTCAGGTCACGCTGAAAGGCCCTCTAGCTTCCGCGCTGCATCGATTCAACCCCTATCTACCGCACGACAGCATCGAAGAAGTAGTGCGCATCCTCTCGCGGTCACCGCACCCGACGCTGATCCAGAACAATCGTTGGTTCCACTCGCTGCTCACCGACGGCGTCGAGATAGAGTACCCCGAGGCTAAAGGCGGCGAGACCCGAGGCAGGCATACTCGACTGGTCGATTTCGACGACCCCGACGCGAACGACCTCCTGGTAGTACGCCAACTTACCGTTATTGGGGCCTCGGGCAAGGTGATCCGCCCGGATCTGACAGTGTTCCTGAACGGCTTGCCGCTCGCGCTGATCGAGCTGAAAGACCCGACCAACACCCAGGCAAACCCGGGCGTGGCCATCGACCAACTCGACCGCTACATGCAGATCGCTCCCGAGCTGTTCGTGTCGAACCTAGTGCTTGTGGTTTCGGACGGCATGCTGACCCGCGTCGGCTCGATCACCAGTGGGCGCGGCCGCTTCATGCCCTGGCGGCCGATCAACGATCGTGAGGGTGGCGTCGCTCCAACCCTGGAGGCGCTGATCCGGGGCCTGTTCGATCGCCGGACGTTCGTCGACTACCTGCGAACCTGTATCACGTTCGAGGAGGACGAACGAGGCGGGATCGCCAAGAAGATCGCGGGCTACCACCAGTTCCGTGCGGTGCGCAAAGCGCGCGCCAGCGTGCTAGCGCGTCTCAAGCCGCCGTTGGGCACGGGCGACGGTCGAGGGGGCGTGATCTGGCACACCCAGGGTTCGGGCAAGTCGCTGACCATGTTGATGTTGGCCGGGGGACTGATCCGAGAGCCGCGCATGGCCAACCCGACGATCGTCATGGTCACCGATCGCAACGATCTGGACGATCAGCTCTTCGACACATTCGCCGCCGGGCGTGCGCTGCTTCGACAGGCTCCCGTCCAGGCCGTGACCCGGGAGCATCTCAAGGCGTTACTCGACCACGCGGCGGGCGGGGTGGTGTTCACGACGATTCAGAAGTTCGCCGAGGCGCACGGCGTGGTCTCAGAGCGCTCGAACGTGATCGTTATGGCCGACGAGGCGCACCGCAGCCAGTACGGCTTCGTCGAGGGCGGTGCGCGCTGGATGCGCGAGGCGTTGCCGAACGCCACCTTCGTCGGCTTCACCGGCACGCCGCTGGAGCGTGACGACAAGAACACGATCCACGTCTTCGGCGATTACGCAGACGTTTACGACATCCGCCAGGCCGTCGAGGACGGCGCCACCCGGCCGCTCTACTATGAATCCCGCATCATCAAGCTGAAGGTGAACGAGGAGGGCATGCGCGTCGCCGAGGAAGAGGTTGATTACGTTGCCAACCCCGACCGCGGCGAGGAAGAGGCGTGGGACGGTATCCGAGTGCCGCCGGAATCCCTGGTCGGCGCCCCGGAGCGCATCGAACGCCTCGCGGCGTTCATCGTCGAGCACTGGGAGAAGCGCCGCGCCGCGATGGAAGGCAAGGCGATGGTGGTGACCATGAGCCGCAACATCGCCGCACGGCTCTACGAGGCGATTCGCACGCTGCGCCCTGACTGGCACGATGCCGACGACGAACGAGGGGCGATGAAGGTGGTCGTGACCGGCACCAACGAAGATCCCGAACCGCTCAGGGACCATGTGCGAACCAAGGTCGCTCGCAAGCGTCTGGCGGAGCGCTTCAAGGCCCCCCACGACGACCTGCGTTTGGTGATCGTCTGCGACATGTGGCTGACCGGCTTCGACTGCCCGCCGGCGCACACCATGTATCTGGATAAGCCGCTGGCCGGGCACAGCCTGATGCAGGCCATCGCGCGCGTGAATCGCGTCTACGGCGACAAGCCCGGTGGATTGATCGTGGACCTGCTGGGCTTGGCCGACCAGTTAACAGATGCCCTCGCGACGTACACCCAAGCCGGCGGCACGGGTGAGGCCGTCAGGAAGGTGCAGAACGAGGCTGTGCCTGCCATGCAAGCGGCCTTCGAGAAACTACGAGGCTTCTTTCACGGTTGCGACTACGAGCAGGCGCTCGACGCCAAGCCGCAAACCGTGCTTGCAGTGTATCTACGCACGATCGATCACGTCTTTGGGCAGAAGGACGGCTGGAAGCGCTTGCGCACGCTGGTCAAGGAACTGTCGGCAGCCTTCGCCCTGGCGGTTCCACGCCCGGAGACCGAGGCCATCGCGCCGCACCTCGCCTTCTTCCAGCGCGTGATAGCCATGATTCGCAAACGACTGGCGGAAGACACCGGCGGTGGTGCCGATTACTCCCGGCAGCGCGACATCGACGCCGCGGTGCGTCAGGTCATCGGCGGCGCGGTCGATGCCGACGATGTGATCGACCTGTTCGCCGTGGCGGGGCTGTCGGACGCCCGCCTCGACATCCTTGGCGATGAGTTCCTCGGACGGGTGGCGGCGCTGGAGCAGAAGAACCTGGCCTTGGAGACGCTGCGCAAGCTGCTTAACGACCAGATTCGCATCACTGAGCGCACGAATATCGTCCAGAGTCGCAAGTTTCGCGAGGCGCTCGAAGACGCGATGCTGAGCTATGCGAACAAGGCGATCACCACCGCCGAGATGATCTCGAAGCTGATCGACTTGGCGAAGAGCCTTCGAGACGCCCAGCGGCGCGGCGACGAACTCGGTCTGAGCAGCGCGGAAACTGCCTTCTACGATGCCTTGGCGGAGAACAGATCAGCCAGAGAAGCGATGCAGAGCGATACGCTGCGTCTCATGGCTCGGAAGCTGACCGAAATGGTCAAGAACATGCCCAAGCTTGACTGGACCCAGCGCGAGTCCGTACGTGCGAGTCTGCGGCGTAATGTTCGCCGCCTACTGGCGAAGTACGGCTATCCTCCTGATCTGGCCGATGAAGCGACCCAGTTGGTCCTACGACAGGCGGAGTTGTCAACGGAGAACTCGGGGTAAGCCACGGCTCGCTTTCCGTCACTTCTCCTTGGCCGCTTGGCTTGGACCACCGATCACAGAGAATCGAGTTGAGGTAAAGGGGTTCGCGCTTCCCCTGTTCTGTGATCCGCGCGCGTTTCGGGCCGGACTCCACTCGCTTCGCTCCGTGCTTCCCGCCCGAAACGTGTGGTCGGCATCAACGTGAGAACGTCTACTGAGCCCGAGACGTCTCCCCCAAGATTGTGCAGTCTTCGATTGCTATTGACGCCCACCACTGATGCCGTCCTGTAGAATCGTTCGTACAGCGAAACACCGCCGTATGGTGCCGAGGCGCTGGACAGGATTGAGTCGGTGCCAGCCGAACGCCCATTGGAAGCTAACGTACCCGAACAGTTGATGTATGCGCCAGATCCGGGGCGCGAGTCAACCTCCCTTGTCAACACCGCACCCGCTGCAACCCGCTTTCGCGGACTTGCACGTTTCTCTGCACGGTCACGATGTGCCGTTCCAGCAGCCAGCCCCGGTGTCGCTGCTGGTAACCGAGGAGGACGCGTTGCTGATCACCGACGAAGGCGCGCTGCTTGTCGCGACATAGACATTCACACAACGCTCCGGTATGCCGTCTCCCATTGAACCCTTCATCGTCCACTACGAGTACGACAAGTACTCGACGTCGATGGACGCACGCCGCTACGCGGAGTCCGTGCACGGCTATTCTCGGATCTACTCCGTCGCGGCTTCGCTGCTGGCGACGTCGCGACTCCCTGGAAACCGGGGAAGAAGTGCGGTTTCAACACGGATATCGTCACAGACCGCCAACTCCATCGAATTACAGTGGATTCTAGACGCGTCGGTTACCGCGTACACCGCGTTCCCGGGAAGGCCGCAAGACTTCGCGGTCCTATTTAAATTCCTGTCCGCGTACCTGCTCCTTCCAAGGCGCACAAGTGCTGATAGGCAGATCGACCGCGTTTACGAGGACCGCAAAGATGAAAGGCGTCTCATCAGGGAGTTCAGACAATCGGAGGAGCGACTATTGACGAGGGCCTATGATCTGGTCGAGCGGTCACGGGAGAGGGCTGTCGATGTGATTGGGTACGGCTGCTCCGGAATCACGCAGTTTCACCGCACCGATGACGCAATGACGACAACCGAGTCCGACGCGGCAATAATACGAAGCGTCGATGAAGTGATCGACAACCCTTCCAGGTATCACGTTCTGGAAATAGAGGGTCTGAACCGTCGCACTGGACGGTGCAAGCTCCGGCTCGCTGACAACCCGAACCGTGTAATCAAAGGGAAAATCCATGACAACTTGCTGCGGCAGACTCCGAATCCCTACGCGGCGGCGTTTGCAAATCGTGCGGAAGTAATCGTCGGTGGAATGAGGACACGAAAGGGAAGGTCGGAGGTTCTTGACATCTTCACCATTTTCACGATTCACCACCACCCACCGCGCGCGTAGGAGTGATAATGGCGCAACTGCATCAAAGTATGTCAGTGCCATGTCTCTCGGTTCTTCCAGGAATCGTGTGGGTAGGAGGGCGTTGGAGTTAGCCTCCGCGCCCGTGGAGTCAAGTGTCGCCTTAGCCTTCTAGTCGTGGCTTTTCTGGCACGAAGAGTAGGCCGTCGTCGGACGCACCGCAACGAAATCTGAGAGCAGCAACCGGGATGCGAGGACCAAGCTCGCCGAGCGGTTCAACGACACCGTGCTGGACGAGTTTCTTCCGCGTCAAGATGCGGGAGCAGTTTCTACGAGAGCGTCGAGGCGCTGCAGGCCGACCTCGATGCCTGGCTGCAGCACTACAGCACCGAACGCCCCCATCTCGGATACCGAAACCGGGGACGGAGGCCCATCCAGACCATCAACCAGTTCGTAGGTCAAGAAAGCTAAGAGGACACTTTGACGGCAGACAGCGACAAGCTACTACTGATGCAGTATCGTTGATTTAGTCTTGGTCACCGACGCGAGGTCCACACCATGGACGAGTCCACTATTCCCAACATCCCCCCGGCTCTCCGACCGTATCTCGATGCGATCGCCGACCGCCTTCTGTCAGGCCACGCTGCTGTAATGGTCGGCGCTGGCTTTAGCCGAAACGCCACTCCCCACGGATCAAGCATACCGTTCCCGACATGGTCCCAACTGGGCGACCGCTTCTTCGAACGATTGCATAGCCATAAACCCGATCCCGACCGTAGATACCTCCAGATTCCGGCCCTGGCCCACGAAATCGATGCTGCGTTCGGCCGGCCCACGCTCAACCAGATGTTGCGTGACGCGATCCCGGATCTCCAGCACGAACCGTCCTCCTTGCACGTGAGGCTGCTTGACCTACCATGGTCAGATGTGTTCACCACCAACTACGACACGCTTCTGGAGCGAGCCTGCCGTGCGGTCATTTCTCAACGGTATGACATCATCGTGAACCCTCAAGACTTGGGTTATTCGAACCGCCCGCGAATTATCAAGCTCCATGGCAGCCTCCCATCAGACCGCCCGTTCATCATCACCGACGAGGACTATCGTCGCTATCCTCACGACTTCGCGCCGTTCGTCAACACCGTCCGCCAAGCTCTTCTCGAGAATACGCTCTGCCTGATCGGATTCTCCGCCGACGACCCTAATTTCCTGCACTGGATCGGTTGGCTGCATGACAATATCGGCCGCACAGACTCCCCGAAACTGTACCTCGTCGGCTCGCTAGCGCATCTCTCACCATCCCAGAAGACCCTCCTCGAACGCCGCAACATCATTCCCGTCGACATGTCTCAGTGCCCTGACGTTCGTGACAACCGTGACGCTATGGACTGCTTCCTCGACCACCTACGACGGCGGCGAGCTGCAGACAATCGGCTCCGTTGGCCAAGGACCGTAGTCGATGGCCCAACGTCCATTGACTCCGAAGACCCTGCCGACCTCATTTCCGTATGGAAGTCGCAACGCCACGATTATCCGGGGTGGGTAGTACTGCCCGAGGATCTCCGGCTTTCTCTATGGTTGGAGACTCGCCGCTGGACCCGCGATCTGCCTGCTGAAGCGGCGCTTCCGGCCCCGCTTGATCTTGAATTCGCCTTCGAATTGACCTGGCGCATGGAGAGGTGTCTGTGTCCACTCCTTGAGGACCAAGTCCGTTTCCTCGAAGCCACATTGCTGCGCTACTGGCCAGCAACGGCCCGCTCAGGTCTAACGTCGCTGCCCGTAGACCCCAGCGCTATCCACGCACACGGCCTGACCGACGATGACGTCAGGTCCCGATGTCATTACCTCCTGCTGGCAATGATGCGCCACTACCGCGAAGACGGGCTATCCGCCAAGTGGCTCGATGCTCTGGACCGGATTCAGAAAGTCAAGGGCGCGCTCTCTCCAGAGCACGACGCCCGGCTCAACTACGAGCGAGCGTTGTTCGATCTGTTCGCCCTAGACCTTCAGGAGCTCAAGGCCCGACTCGCAGCGTGGGAGCCCGAGGATGCGATGCCGTTCTGGGCCGCCAAGAAGGCGGGCATGCTTGCTGAGCTCGGTCAGGTGGACGAGGCAGAGCGGGTTTTGCAGCAGTCGCTCGAGGCTATTCGCACAACATTGAATCTGGTGCCTACCCGAATGGACTATACGCTCTTATCCCAAGAATCCTTCATTATGTTTCTGCTCGACGCGGTGGGGCAACGGTCATTCTTTGCCGCTAGAAACAACTCCACCATCCAAACCCAACGGCAGGCGTTTCGCGAGCGGTGGCACGCGCTGCGCCAGTTCAAGTGCGACCCATGGCACGATGTGGAAGTCTTCGCCCATAAGCTCGAACGACCCTCGATGAAGAGATCGGCGTTTACGGAAACTCCAGCTTTCGACATCGGACGCGTCCTGCAATCCAGTTCTCTCGGCCTTTGGGATGAAGAAGCGCTAACCGCGTACAGTTTCTTGCGCTTCTGCGAAGACGCGGGTATTCCGTTCAAAATCCCGGGTTGCACCATCGCGACTCAGAGTGCTGCCGGCACCCTCACCCGCATTGCGCAGTATTCGCCATACTGGGCCTTGGTAACCATGGTGCGCATTGGCGACGAGAAAGCGGTCGACAAGCTCTTCGACCGGGCCTCGCTAGCTCAAATGGACACGCGCTCCGTCGACGAGCTTGTGGCACGTTACTTGAGGTCTCTCCGTGCAGCGACCCCGGAAATCGAAGCAGGGAACTTCCATGCGCCGAATCTTGGGACCTTACTTGCTGGAGCGCTACCTGAGGTGCTGTCAAGACTGTGTTGCAGGTGCTCATGTGGCACAAAGGACCAACTGCTTGACTTCCTTCTTGATGTGTACCAGTCAGACCACCGAAGGGAATTCCGGGGAATCCGCAACTTGGTCGAACGGTTGTTGGCGGCGTTTTCCGTTCGCGAGCGGGTTGAGCGAATCCCCAAATTGCTGCTTTTTCCGATTCTCACGGACCAGGACCCCTTGGAGGCACAGGAATTCGTGAACCCTTTTGCGTGCCTCACCTCTCCAGGGAATCTGGCGATTGAGCGACCGACTATTGCCGATGGCTCACTCGATGCCTATTTCGACAAGGCGTCCTCCGATAGTCACGCCGCTCGCGGGTGGAGCGTGACAACGCTCGGAAGTTTGCACGACTTGGGATTGCTCGATGAGGCACGGTCAAGGCAGTTTGGAGCGGTCTTGTGGAGCAGGCGAGACAAGGACGGCATGCCTTCCGGGACCAACTACTACCGTCACGCCTTTCTGAAGTTGCCTCATCCTGCAGATGTCGATCCAGCGGCGTTGTTGATAGATTACGTTCGCAGTGCCGGATTTCCAATCCAGGGCAGCAGCGGACACGTGACGGTAGGCATTGGAGAAGAAGGTGTCGACCTGTGCAGGACGATCAACAACGCGAACGACGCGAACTGGTCGAGTGAGGATGTGCGCTCTGTCGTGCGTCGCCTGGTTGAGTGGTGGGATGCTGACAAAGAGCACTTTCACCAATACGCGATGAGCGAGGAACCACCGGGGCCATTGTCAGTTGCCCCGACTGTGCGCCGCCGCGCGTCCGATCTCATGCTAACTCTGGCTTTGATGATCGTCCGACACTTGCATGCGATGCGTGACGAGGGGTTACGCGGTGAGTTGAGACGTGTAACCGAGGAGTCAGCGACGTGTCGCGTTCCGGCCCGGTGCCTGGAGATGGCTTGCGCCTTGTTGGAGCAAGAGTTGCAAGATGGAGTGTTAACGAGGGTGGAAGAAGGCATGACTTCCGCAGAGCCGGAGGAGATGGCCGACGCGCTGGAGAGCATGCAGATACTGTCCGAGTACGTTAGCCAGGGAAACTCGACCGAGGAGGCGGAGAGAAACTACCTGATGCGTCTCTTAGGCGCGGCGGCGCAGGCCATTCTTTGGCGACGAGATACACTAGCTGCGATGACGATAAACGCGGTGGTCGATGTAGTGAGTCGGCATTCTTGGGCACTGACAGAGGCATCCGAGCAGTCGCTGCTCTTGGGCCTCCGACGGATACTGCGGGACACGGAGGTCCGTGGTCGGCCAAGTAGTACGGGGACCGATCGTGACGAAGGTGAGCGCGACGTAGCGGTGAGGCTGCTCGTGAGGCGGGCTGCCGCACGTTTGGCCTATTCGCTGTTCGACCAGTATCGACGGCGTGGTCGTGAGATCCCGATCGACGTTGGGTCGTGGAAGACGGCTTGCCAGTCTGATGACGAGTTCGCGGAAGTCCGGAACCAGTGGATTGGAGCACCCCGAATGGAGACCGACGTGACGACTGCCACGGTAGGAACCTGAGCTACCCTTGACGACGCAGTCCCGCCCATTTCGTAACGCATACCAAGATGTACCGTACTTGAACGGGTCGACCTTAGACTTGCCAGACCGACGAAGCTGCTCGGTTAGGTCGTCGATGTAGTGAAGCTTGGTTGTCTAGCATGGCGCGAATCGTTCTTGATTCGACCGCGACCGCCGTTACCGTTGTCTAGCTCTAGCCGACATCTCCGACGACGAGTTTCTGGGCGCGTTGTCAGTTGTCGGCGGCGACGGGGTTGTTGTGTACACCAAAGAGCCCACCGATACCCTAGTGCACGCGATCAATCGGCGACATCAATCACGTAGGCAAGGCGCTTATCTCTCCCGCGCCGCTGCCCCATCCACCGCACACTGATCCGCCGGTCGTCCCACGACTCCAGCGCGTTCTGGATGTTCGCCTGATTCCCGCGAATCCCGGCCGCCCTGACGTGATCGACGACAGTTTGCCAGTCGAACATGACTTGAGATTGCCCGCGCTGGATCGCCGGCTCGACCAAGGCGGTCCAGATCAGTTGTCGAATTCGATCGACCTCGTTCATTTCTCACCTTGCAAGGCGTACCGCTAGCCTGTCTGCGAGATGCCGAAGAGTCAGCTAACTTTGGGGCTAAGGTAACGCAAACACGAATAAGTTGTTCCCAATGCTCGGCCGCAACTCCGGCGTCAATTCCAGAAAACTGGCCGTCGTGGCCGCCCGGCCAGTGCTGACGGCAATGTATTGCCGGCCGTCGACGGCGAAGCTGATCGGGAAGCCGGAGACGGGGGAACCGAGGTTGATCTCCCAGAGGATTTCGCCGGTCTCTTGATCGAACGCGTGGAAGCGTCCCGCCGCGTCGCCGCCGAAGACGAGACCGCCGCCGGTGGCGACGAGCGATAGGGTCGCGGCACGCTGCTGGTGCAGCCAGGTGGTCTTGCCGGTCTCGGCGTTGATGGCGTAGACGGAACCGAGCTGGTCCATGTTGGGGGCCAGCTCGTGCCGGACTGCGAGGGCGTAGATTCGGTGTGACGCGTCGGGCGAGGTGGTGGCGAGCAGCCGCTGGCACATGTTGCGGAGCGGCATGTACATGGTGTTGGTGAGGGGGCTGTAGGCGCCCGCCTCCCAGTCCTTCCCGCCGTGCATGTTGGGACAGGCGAGCACCTGCTGCCCCTCGGCGGTGAACGTCACCTCGGCGTTCTCGGTGACCACGCCAGTCGCCGGGTCGATGCCGCTGATGACGTTCTGCGGGACGGTCGGCTTTGCCCAGAGGAACTCGCCCGTCTCGCGGTCGAGGGTGTAGACGAGGCCGGTCTTCCCCGGCACGCCGGTCATCACCTTCCGCATCTCGCCCGGCTGGATGCGCGGGTTGATCCAGGCGACCTCGGCGGGGTCGGGCGTGACCGCGGTGTCGAGGAGGATGCGCTCGAAGGGGTGGTCGAGATCCCAGTGGTCGTTCAGGTGCTGGTAGTGCCAGCGGATCTCGCCCGTGTCGACGTCGAGGGCGAGGGTCGAGTTGTGGTAGAGGTGCGTGTTCTCGATGCCCCCCAGCATGAACTTCGGGGCCGGGGAGGTGACCGACGTCCCCTGGTAGATGAGCCGCAGCTCCGGGTCGTAGCTCGCCGGCATCCAGGCGCCGACGTGCACGCGCTGCTCGAACGGGACGCTGCCCCAGGTCTCGTCGCCCGGCTCGCCCGGCGCCGGGATCGTGCGCCGGCGCCAGACTTCCTCGCCGGTCCGCGCGTCGTGGGCGATGATGACGCAGGTCTCGGGGCCGCCGGCCGGGCGGCAGCTCCGCCCCGAGATCGCCTTGCCGTCGGCGATGATCGGCCCGGAACTGTGTCCGGCGGGAGTCTCCTGGTAGTCGAAGATCTGCGTCTCCCAGGCGATCTCGCCGGTTTCGACGTCGAGGCCGAAGATGTACGAGTCGTCGCTCGTGTTGACGATGAACCGGTCGTAGATGGAGATGTTGCGGTTGTTGGCGGAATTGCCGCCGACGAACGTGTACACGTCCTCCGGGAGGTCGCGGCGGTGGCTCCAGATGAGGTCGCCGGTCACCGCGTCGATCGCCTCGATCACGTCGCTCGACTGCGGCATGTAGAGGACGCCGCCGTAGGCGAGCGGCGTTCCCTCGGACCGTCCCGGCGCGAGGGCGCGGGTCCAGACCATGCGCAGGCCGCCGACGTTGCTGCGGTCGATCTGATCGAGGGGGCTGTAGCCCCAGCCGTTAACCGTCCGCCGCCATGTGAGCCAGTCGCCGGGCGCCGGGTTCTCCAGGATCGCGTCCGTGACCGGCACGAACTCGCGCTCCTGCGCGGCCATCCCGGCCATGGCCGCCGCCACGAAGGCCGCCACCGTCGGGCCTGCCGCACGCCTCACCGCACGTCTGGTTGTAACCGTCATCGCTCGCCCTCCCGGACCGCTATTAATAGATAGGCGCCAATGCTGCTATATGGGCGTCTGAAACAGCCCTACATAGTGATGGGAATTGGCTTTGGGTTTAATAAGAAGAAAATACCCTCTCAGGCGGTTCCCCGCAGGCCGAGATCGCCCGCCACCTCGCGCATGAAGCCGATGACGTTCGTGATGTGCTCGTCGAGCGGCAGATCCAGCTCTTCCGCCCCCTGCCGGAGGTCGTCGCGGCTGACGGCGCGGGCGAACGCCTTGTCCTTCATCCGCTTCTTGACCGACTTGGTCTGGAGGTCGAGGACGCTCTTCGTCGGCCGGACGAGCGCCGCCGCGGTGATGAATCCGGCCAGCTCGTCGCAGGCGAACAGCGTGTGCTCCAGCCGCGATTCGCGCGGCACGCCGCTGTAGTCGGCATGCGAGAGGATGGCGCGGATCATGTATTCGGGCCAGCCGCGCTCGCGCAGGATGTCGCGGCCGCGGAACGGGTGATCCGCCGCGTCCGGCCACCGCTCGTAGTCGAAGTCGTGGACGAGGCCGACGATGCCCCACGCCTCCTCGTCCTCTCCGAACTGGCGCGCGTAGCCGCGCATCGCCGCCTCGACGGCCAGCGCATGCTTCCGGAGTCTGTCGCCCTGGGTGTATTCGGTCAGCAAGGCCCAGGCGTCGTCGCGGGTCGGCGTCATGAGCCGGACCCTGCCGCGGCCCCGGCCGCCGCCCCCGACAGGCCGTTCATCGACGTCGCCGTCAACTGCCCCTCGCTCGCCGCGACCACGGCGGACACCGTGATGTCGCCCGTCACGTTGGTCATCGTCCGGCACATGTCGAGGATGCGGTCGACGCCGAAGATGAGCGCGATGCCGGCCACCGGCACGCCGATCGCCTCGAGGACGATCACCAGCATGACGATCCCCGCGCTGGGCACCGCCGCGGTGCCGATCGACGCGAGCATGGCCGTGAAGACGATGGTCGCCTGCGCCGCCAGATCGAGCGGGATGCCGAGGGTCTGCGCGATGAAGACCGCCGCCACCGACATGTAGACGGCAGTGCCGTCCATGTTGATGGTGGCGCCGAGCGGCAGCACGAACGATCCGACTTCCTCCGAGACGCCCAGATTGTGCTCCGCCGTCTCCATCGAGACGGGCAGGGTCGCCGCGCTCGACGACGTGGAGAACGCGACCAGTTGGGCCGGGGCGGCGCCGCGCAGGAAGCGGAACGGCGTAATCGGCGTCAGGGTCCGCAACAGGATGGGATAGGTCAGGAACGCGTGGATCGCGAGGCCGACGAGCACGCAGACGCAGTAGAGGCCGAGCGCGCCGAGCAGTTGGGCCACGTCGGCCGGGTTGTCGCCCGCCACCGACGTGATGGTGCCGGCGATGAGCGAGAAGACGCCGACCGGCGCCACGATCAGGATGAGCTCGACGATCTTGATGATCGCCGCGTTCACGGACTCGAACAGCGACAGCAACGGCTGCGCCTGTTCGCGCGGCAGCAGCATCAGGGCCACGCCGAGGAGCAGGGCCGTGAAGACCACGCTCAGCATCGCGCGGTTGTTCGACGCGGCGTTGAAGATGTTGTCGGGGACCATGTCGACCAGCGGCTGGAGCGGCCCCCGCTCCATCTGGTCGGCCGTCTCCTGGCGCTGCTCGACGTCGCCCTGGTATTCCTCCTGGAGGCTAAGGCGCAGGCTCTCCGGAATCGACGCGCCCGGTTCGACGACATTGACGACGACGAGGCCGATCACCAGGGCGATGAGGGTCGTCCCGAGGTAGATGGCAATCGTCTTGCCGCCGATGCGTGACAGCTTCTGGAGGTTGGCGAGCGACGCGACGCCGGTGACGAGCGACGCCAGCACCAGCGGGACCGCGATCAGGAGCAGCAGGCGCAGGAAGATGGTGCCGAAGGGCGTGATCCAGTCGCGGGTGAAACCGCTGAGCCCGACGAACGTGGCGACGACGCCCCAGACGAGCCCAAGCCCGAGCGCAACGAGGATGCGCCAGTGTGTTTGTCCCAGCCAGCTCATGCGCGAAGCGTATCAGAGCGGCAGCGACGCCCTGGCGTTGAGGTCGAGTGGCGCGGTGATGCCGGCGTGGAGGAGGCGGAGGCCGGCCGCGCCGATCATGGCGGCGTTGTCGGTGGCCAGCGCCATGGACGGGAGAAAGAGCGGCAGCTCGGCCTGCTCGGCGCGCGTCGTGGCGTCCGCGCGCAGGCGCGAGTTGGCGGAGACGCCTCCCGAGATGCCGACGCTGCGCGCGCCATAGCGCCGCGCCGCGAGAAACGTCCGATCGAGCAGCGTGTCGACGACGACGCGCTGGAAGCTGGCGCAGATGTCCGCCACTTCCGCTTCGGAGAGCGCGGCGGCGGTGTCGGGCCTGTTTTCCGACGCGGCGGCGCCCTGCGGTGCCGCCCCCTGTGCGGCGGCGTGGCCCGCCATGTCGTCCGGCGCGCCGGGGCGCGCCTGGACGTCGCGGCCCTCCTGCTCGGCGACTCGCCGCTGCACGTGGCGCTTGACCGATGTCTTGAGGCCGCTGAAGCTGAACTCCAGCTCCCGGAGCCGGCGCGTTGCCGCGATGCCGGCGGGACGGGCGCCCTCCGGGGGAGCGTTCCGGTCGTCGTGCGTCATGCGCGCGTAGGGGAAATCGACGGCGCGGTCGTTGGCGGTGCGGGACAGCTTGTCGATCACCGGGCCGCCCGGGTAGGACAGGCCGAGGAGCGACGCGACCTTGTCGTAGGCCTCCCCCGCCGCGTCATCGCGGGTCTTGCCGATGAGACGGCAGGCGAGCGTTCCGTCCGCCGCCTCCCCCGCCACCAGGTAGAGGTTGGTATGCCCGCCCGACACCACCAGGACGACGGCCGGCAGCGGCATCGCGCCGCCCTCGACGACGAGCGATTCGATGTGTCCGGCCAGGTGCTGCACGCCGACGAGGGGCAGGCCGCGCGACGCGGCGGCGGCCTTCGCGAAAGCGACGCCCACGAGCAGCGAGCCGACCAGCCCCGGTCCCTGCGTCACGGCGATGGCGTCAAGACCGTCCCAGCCGGTGTCCGCCTCTTCCAGCGCGCGGTCGACGACGCCGCAGATGTCGCGCACGTGCTGGCGCGACGCGAGCTCCGGGACCACGCCGCCCCACGCGCGGTGAATCTCCACCTGCGACGCCACGATGTTCGAGCGCACGTCCCACGGCCGGGCGGGATCGCCGGAGTCGGCCACCACGGCGGCGGCCGTTTCGTCGCACGACGTCTCGATGGCCAGTAGTTGCATGTGCGTCAGACGGCCTCGCACGCGGCGCGCAGGCTCTCGCCGTAGGGCGGCCGGCAGACTCCCTGCTCGGTGATGATGCCCGCCACGAGGGCGTGCGGCGTCACGTCGAACGCGGGGTTCCACACCCCCGCGCCCTCCGGGGCGACGCGCGACGACCCGACGTGGGTCACTTCGCGCTCGTTCCGTTCCTCGATGGGAATCGCGGAGCCGTCCGGCGTCGCGAGATCGACGGTCGACGTCGGCGCCGCGACGTAGAACGGCACGCCATGTTCGCGCGCGAGGACGGCGACGGTGTAGGTGCCGATCTTGTTCGCGACGTCGCCGTTCGCCGCAATCCGGTCCGCCCCGACGACCACGACGTCCACCTTCCCGCTCCGCAACAGCGGCCCCGCCATGCCGTCCGTAATGACGGTGGTGTCGATCCCGTCGCGCAGCAGCTCCCACGCCGTGAGCCGCGCCCCCTGAAGGAACGGCCGGGTCTCGTCGGCGTAGACGGCAATGCGCTTGCCCGCCTCGACCGCCGCCCGGACCACGCCGAGTGCGGTGCCGTAGCCGCCGGTCGCCAGCGCGCCCGCGTTGCAGTGCGTCAGGACCTGCCCGCCGTCGGGCACCACCGCCGCGCCGTGGCGGCCCAGCGTCCGGCAGCAGTCCACGTCCTCGTCGTGGATCGCCCGCGCCTCGGCGACGATGATGGCGCGGATCTCGGCCGGCGACCGGCCCGCCCGCGCCGCCTCCGAGAAGACGCGCTTCATCCGGTCGATGGCCCAGAACAGGTTGACGGCGGTCGGACGGGTGCCGGCCATCATCTCGCACTGCCGGTAGAACTCGCCGGCGAGGGTCGCGCTTCCCGTGGCGCGGGACTTCACGACGCCGAGGGCCAGCCCCATCGCCGCCGCGACGCCGATGGCGGGGGCGCCGCGGATCACCATGCGCTCGATGGCGCGCGCCACCTCGCGCGCCGTCTTCAGCTCGACGTAGACCTCGTGGGCCGGCAGCTTCCGCTGATCGACCATCACGACGTGGTCGTCCTTCCATTCGACGGTTGGCAACATCGTGCTGATCAGCCTACAGCAGCAGGGCGGCGACGCAGGCGTTGATCATCGTGGCGGTGAACCCGGCGAGCAGGGCGCGGCCGCTCAGCCGCGCGAGGTCGACGCGCCGGTCGGGCGCCATGCTGCCGATGCCGCCGAGGACGATCCCGATGGAGCCGAAGTTGGCGAAGCCGGTCAGCGCGAAGGTCACCAGCGTCCGCCCGCGGTCGCTCAGGGTCGTCGCGTACTCGCCGCCCATCTTGACGTAGGCGACGAATTCGTTGGTCACGAGCTTCGTGCCGAGGAGATCCGCCACGGCCGGGATGTCGGCCGGCGGCACGCCGAGGAGGGCGGCGACCGGCGCGAAGAGGAAAGCGAAGATCCCGGCCATCGACAGGCCGGGCCGGACGAAGCCGAGCATGGCGTCGATCATCGCGATGAACGCGAGGAAGGCGATCAGCATCGCCGCGACGTTGAAGGCGAGCTGCATGCCGCTGGCCGCGCCCGACGCGGCGGCGTCGACGAGGTTCACGTGCTGCCGCTCGCGGCTGATCACGGCCCGGCCCGCCGTCGCCGGCTGGTCGGTCTCGGGCAGCAGGATCTTCGCGAGGTAGAGGCCGCAGGGCGCCGCCATCACGCTCCCGGTGAGCATCGCCACCGGATCCGCGCCCAGGCTGACGTAGATCGCGAAGACGCTGCCGGCGATGGTCGCGAGCCCGCCCGTCATGAGGGCGAGCAGCTCGGATTGCGTCATGGCGGGGATGTACGGGCGGACCACGATGGGCGCCTCCGTCTGCCCGAGGAAGACGTTCGCGGCGGCCGAGAGCGACTCCGCGCCGCTCGTGCGCATCAGCGGCATCATCGCGCGGGCCATCAGGCTGACCGCCACCTGCAGGATGCCGAGGTAGTAGAGGACGGTGAAGACCGACGACGCGAAGATGATGATCGGCAGGGCGGCGAACGCCAGCACCAGGCCGGTCGGGAAGACCTGCTCCATCGCGGCGGGATCGGCCAGCACGCCGAAGACGAACTCCGACCCGGCGCTGGTGAAGCCCATGAACGCGGTCGCGACATCCGCGATGGCCGAGAAGGCCGCGTAGCCCGGCCGGACGCCGCCGATGCTGAACCTCAGGATGAAGATCCCGAGGGCCAGTTGCAGGCCGATGCCCCACGCGACGGTCCGCCACCGGATGGCCGCGGCGTTCGCCGAGCAGGCGACCGCGGTCAGGATGAACGCGGCGATCCCCATCAGCGCGCGCACCGGCCCCGGCAGGGACGATGCCAGCGCGAACGCGGCCAGGGCCAGGACCGCCGCCCCGAAGCCGGCGCCGAGGCGCAGCCTCCCCGCCGCCGTCATCCTCTCGGCCCTTCGGAAGCGGTGCGCATCCGGGGAAGCCTACCCCACGGCGCAGCGCCGCAGTTAGCCTTGTCAGCCGGGCGCCTCGCCGCTCGCGGTGCCACGCAGGGCTTCACCACGGGCTGCTAGGATCACGCCATGACCGATCCCGCCACCTCCGCCGACGCCGCCTTCGTCGACATCGCGCGCTCGCGGCTCTGCGTCCACCTGACGGGGCAGGTGCGCGCGTGTATCGGCGCGCTCCGGCCGGAACAGATCTGGTGGCGCCCGAACGAGAAGTCGAACGCGATCGGCAACCTGGTGCTCCACTGCACCGGATCCACCCGCTTTTACATCGGCCGCATCATCGGCGGGAGCGATTTCGTCCGCGACCGCCGCACCGAGTTCGCGGAGCGCCGCGAGCTGCCGGCCGCCCTGCTGCGGGCCAACCTGGACCAGGCCATCGAGGAAGCGGACGCCGCGCTCCGGGGGTTCGATCCGGGGCGGCTGCTGGAGGTGACGGAGGAAACGCCGGAGCCGATGACCCTGGCCGAGGTGATCACGCTGCAGGTGAGCCACTACGCGCTGCACGTCGGCCAGATCGCCTATGCGACCAAGCTGATCAACGCCGACGCCATCCACGAGATCTGGCGCAAGACGCCCAGCCGCTGATCCCGCGCTACCAGGCCATGACGTCGAACTGCTCGTGATGCAGCCGGTCGTCCGCCTCGATGGTCAGGGCGCTCCCCAGTAGCTTCTCGATGTCGCGCCGGACGCCCTGCTCCTCCTTGCGGAGGATCCGGGCGATGTCCGGGTTGACCCGTAGCTGAACCGGCCGGCCGTGCAGGTCGGGGCCCGCCTTCTGCATCTCCGCCAAGATCTCGTGGCAGATCGTTGACGTGGACTTGATGACGCCGCTGCCGGAGCAGTACGGGCAGGGATCGGTCAGTTGCCGTTCCAGGCTCTGCCGGACGCGCTTGCGCGTGACGATGATCAGGCCGAAGTCCGAGACGTGCGCGGTCTTCGACGGCGCGCGGTCGCGCCGCATCTCCTGCTCGAACGCCTGGGCCACCTTCAGGCGGTTCTTCCGGTCGTCCATGTCGATGAAGTCGAGGACGATGATCCCGCCGAGATCGCGCAGCCGGATCTGTCTGACGATCTCGGCCGCCGCCTCCAGGTTGGTCTTAACGATCGTCTCCTCGAGACCACTGCTCTTCTTTCCGACGTAGCGGCCGGTGTTGACGTCGATGGCGACCAGCGCCTCGGTCTGGTTGATCACGATGTAGCCGCCCGACTTCAGCCACACCTTGCTTCGAAGCGCCTTGTCGATCTCCGACTGAACGCCGTACTCCTCGAAGATGGGAAACGTCTTCGTGTAGTGCTGGAGCCGCGGCGCGAGCGACGGCATGAACCGTTCGACCAGCCCGCGCGCGCGATCGTGCTCGCGCGTGTCGTCGATCCGGATCGCCGAGTAGTCGTCCGTTAGGTGGTCGCGCAGCAGCTTCGCCACCAGGTTCTCCTCGCGGTGCAGCACCGCGGGAGCGCGCCTGGAGTCCATCTGCTCGCGCATCTCGGTCCACAGCTCGTTGAAGTAGCGCAGGTCGCCCTCGATGTCCTCGGTGGAGCGCCGGGCCGCGGCGGTCCGGATGATGATGCCGCCCGGGAACCCGTTCTCCTCCCGGAACGACTTGATGATGCCGCGCAGCCGCCGGCGCTCCTCGCGCGAGTCGATCTTGCGCGAGACGCCCACGGAATCGGCGGCCGGCATGAAGACGAGAAAGCGCCCCGGGACGCTGACGTGCGAGGTGACGCGCGCGCCCTTGGTGCCGAGTGGCTCCTTCACCACCTGCACCAGCACTTCCTGACCTCCCTTCAGGAGGTTCTCGATCTTCTGGTCGGCGCTGTTCTGGCCGGTGGCGCGGACGCGGCCGGTCGGCTTGGCCTTGCCGCCGTTGCCCCGGTTGGCGTTGCCGCCGCTACCGCCGTTGCTGCCGTTGCCGCTGGCGTCATCGGCGCCAGCGCCGTCGCCGGCGGGGGGATCGTCGTCGCTGTCGCCCGACTCGAGCCGTTCGAACTCCTCGATCGTGTCCAGGACGTCCGAGACGTAGAGAAAGGCGTCACGTTCGAGGCCGATATCTACGAACGCCGACTGCATCCCGGGGAGGACCTTGCGGACGCGCCCCTTGTAGATGTTGCCGGCGACGCCGCGCTGGCTTTCCCGCTCGATGTAGATCTCGGCAACCTGATCATTCTCCAGAATCGCCGCGGCCACTTCCCGGCCGGACGACGACACAATCAACTCCTTGTTCATGCAGTGCGATCTCCTGGCGGCCCGGCCGCGGCGACCGGCAGGCGTCCCGGGCGCGCAGGTCCACTGCGCTCACCCTCCTGACGCCGCCGTGCGCCGCGTTGCGCCGAGCCGTCGATAGTTTCATCAGTACTGGGAATCAGTACTTTGAGAACCGGTACATCCTCACGTTGAGGATGAGCCCGAACCCGATGAGTGTTGCGATTACCGACGAGCGCCCGTAGCTCAGCAGGGGCAGCGTGAGCCCCTTCACCGGCAACAGGCCCGCCGACATGGTGACGTTGTAGACCACCTGGAACGTGAATCCCGCCATGATGCCCGCCACGAGCAGCACGCCGAGGCGATCTTCCGAAACTCGGGCCGCCTGCAGCGACCTGAGGATCACGAACAGGTAGAGCCCCAGGGCGAAGACCACCCCCAGGAACCCATGCTCCTCCGCGAGGACGGAGAAGATGAAGTCCGTGTGCGCGGCCGGGACGAAGTTGTACTGGCTCTGCGTCCCCTGCAGGAAGCCGCGTCCCGTCAGCCCCCCCGCGCCGACCGTGATCCGCGCCTGAATCTGCTGGTAGCCGGCCCCGCGCGGATCCCGCTCCGGATCCAGGAAGCTGGCGACGCGCGTCCGCTGGTAGTCCTCGAGGCCGTAGGCCCAGACGACCGGCGCGGCGAGGATGGCGACGACGGCCAGCGCGCCCAGCACGCGGAACCGCATGCCCGCCATGAGGGCCATGGCCAGTCCGACCGGCAGCAGGGTGGCCGCGGTCCCCAGGTCGGGCTGCTGCATGATCATGAGCACGGGTATCGCGACCACGACGCAGGCGAGGACCCAGTCGCCGGTGGTCCGCTGCCGGTAGCGCGAGCGGACCAGCAGCATCGCCAGGACCAGCGCAAGGACGACCCGGGCGAATTCCGACGGCTGAATCGTGGCGACCCCGAGGTTGAGCCATCGCTGCGCGCCGCCCTGCTCGACGCCGGCGACGAGCGTCAGCGCCAGCGCCGCCAGCAGGCCGCCGTATAGCAGCGCCGACCGTTCGATGAGCGCCCGGTAGTCGAACGCCAGGCAGGCGGCGAGCGCGGCGAAGCCGATCACCAGCGCGACGAGCTGCCGCAGGACCTGCGGTCCCGCCTGGCCGGTCGCGGGATCGTAGGTGGCGCTGTAAATCATCAGGAGGCCGAGCAGGCTCAGGAGGCCGAGCGCCGTGAGGAGCGGCCAGTCGAAATGCGCCAGGAGCCGGCGGTCGACGATCACGGATCACCTCCCGCCCCGACCAGGTCTCCCGCCGCCACCGGTTCTCCGCCCGGCAGCGCGGGCGGTTCGGCCGGCGATCCGCCCGCCGGGACGTCCGCCCGGTCCGGCCCGACGGCGGGCCGCGCCGGCGGCGCGGGCGGCGGGAGCACCGGCAAGGGTTCACCCTCCGCCTTGGCGAAGTAGGTCTCCATCAGGTGGCGGGCGATGGGCGCGGCCAGATAGCCATGTTCGGAATGCTCGGCGAAGACCACGCCGGCCACACGCGGGACGTCCCGCGGCGCGGCGAAGACGAACCAGCCGTGGTCGCGCAGATCGCGATCGGTCTCCCCCGCCGCTTCCAGGCCGTCGAGTGAGATGACCTGCGCGGTGCCGGTCTTCCCGATGACGTCACGCCCGCGGATCCGGCCGCGCCGGCCCGTCCCCTCCCGGTTGACGACGTTCCAGAGGCCGGTCCGGAGCGTCTCGATGGTCTGCGGCGACATCCGCACGATCGACGCCATCGACGGATTGGACGCTCTCTGCCAGCCGCTGCCGTCGTTCCAGGCGTCGAGCAGCCGCGGCGTGACCCGCTGGCCGCCGTTCGCCACCGTCGCCATCATCACCGCCAGCGACATCGGCGTCACCGACACCTGCCCCTGACCGATCGCGACCGAGATGGTCTCGCCCGGATACCAGCGCTCGCCGGTCGCCTCCTGCTTCCAGGCGCGCGACGGGACCAGGCCCTGGACCTCGTACGGCAGGTCGATCCCGCTCAGCTCGCCGAGGCCGAGCGCGGTCGACCACTTGTGAATCTGATCGACGTCGAGCTGCTGGCCCAGCGTGTAGAAGTACGTGTTGCACGACTTCTCGAGGGCCTCCTCCATCCCGACCACGCCATGCGTCGCGTGGCAGCGATAGAACCGGCCGTAGAACGTACCGCCGCCGTGGCAGGCAACCTTGAAGTCGGGGTCGATCACCCCTTCCTCGAGGGCCGCGACGGCCATCGCGATCTTGAACGTCGATCCGGGCGAGTAGCGGCCCTGCAGGGCGCGGTTCTGCAGCGGCTTCAACCGGTCGCGGTTGAGCGCCGTCCAGGCGGCGCCGTCGATGCCGTTGGCGAAGGCGTTCGGGTCGTAGGCCGGCAGGCTGACCAGCGCGAGAACGTCGCCGCTCCACGGATCGAGCATCACCGCCGCCCCGTTGAAGCCGGCCGCCCGGAAGGCGTCTTCCGCCGCCTTCTGCAGGTCGTAGTCGATGGTGAGCCGCAACTGATGACCTTCGACCGGGAGCGTCTCCCTGACGACCTCGAACTCCCGGCCGATGTTGTCGACGACGATGTGGCGTTGGCCGTCCGTCCCCATCAACAGGTGGTTGTAGGTGCGCTCGACCCCGGCATGGCCGATGATGTCGCCGCTCCGGAGCCCGGCGAACTGCTCCTGATCGAGCTGCCCTTCGGTGATTTCTCCGACGTAGCCGAAGGAATGGGCGGCCAGATCGGCGGCCGGGTAGTAGCGGTTCGGCGTCTGCTCCACCACGACTCCCGGCAGCTCCAGACGGCGCGCCGCGACCGACGCAATCTGGGCGAGCGACGCATTCTGCACGACGGCGACCGGTCGTGACGAAGGGACGTTCCGATGGCGTTCCAGCGTATCCCGCACCGCCTGGACGTCGACCCCGGTGACCCGCGAGAGCGTCGCTATCGACTCGTCGATCTGCTCCGCCTGGTCACGGATCAGGGAGATGTTCGACGTATCGCGGTTCTCCACCAGGACCCGGCCGTCGCGGTCCAGAATGACGCCCCGCGGCGCCCGCAGGTCGAGCTGCCGCTGGTAGTTGTTCTCCGAGCGGAGCAGGAAGCGCTCGTGCTGGCTGACCTGGAAGTACCAGAAAGCGGTCAGGACGCCGACGAAGACGAGTGCGACGCTCGCCTGGAAGCCGATCAGCAGGAACCCGACGCGGCGGGCGTCCGCCCGCGTGGCCTGCTCGATCGACGGCGACAGTCTGTATGCCAAATCCTGTCTCGCTCCGCGCCGGCGCTACGAGGCGCTCTGCCGCGTCCGGCGCTGCATTTCTTCGGCGTCGGGCGGCCAGGGGCCGTACCGGACCACCGCCAGCACCGCCAGTCCGACCGCGGCGTTCGCCAGAGTCTGCATCAGGACGACGTCCCACGAGCCGGACGGCCCCGCCTGCGGCATGAGCGCATAGAGGGCGACAAAGGCCCATATGTGCACGACCGTGGCCACGGCGATAGCCAGTCCCTGGAACAGGATTCCCGTCGTGTAGACGTACGTGGCGACCATACCCGTCGCCAGCCCGACCAGGCTCTTCGAGACGCCACTGACGCCGACGATTCCGCCCGACAGCCAGTCCTGCCCGCAGCCGGCGATCGCGCCGGTCAGGAACCCCGTCAACGGTCCGCCGTCAAGCCCCGCCAGGACGACCACCACGAGCGGCAGGTCGACGTTCGCCCGGGCGCTCCCCAGCAGCCAGGCGATGGTCGTCTGCGCCACCAGCGCCGCGAGGATCGCCAGGCCAATCCGGCCGACCCTCATCGGAGCCCCTCCGCCACCTGGGTTCCGGCGTTGTCCATCACCACCAGGACCTGTTCGAGCCGCGTGAAATCAACCGCCGGAGTGACCCGGATGTTCTTGTAGAGCTCCGGTCCGCGCGACACTTCCGCCACCGTTCCGATGGTGAAACCGTGCGGGAAGATGCCGTCGGCGCCCGACGCGATGACGCGATCGCCCACCGCGACGTCCTCCTGGTTGGATACGTACTCCATCGAGAAGACCGCCGGATCGTCCTGGCCGACGACGATCCCGACGGCGCGCGTCCGTTCTATCAGGGCGCCCGCCGCCGCGTTCCGGTCGATCAGGAGCTGCACCTGCGCGGCGCGCAGGCCCGGACGTCCGACAACCCGGCCGACGACGCCGGCGGGGGCTATCACCGCCAGGTCCGCGTCGACGAGATCGCGGCTGCCCCGGTCGATCGTCAGGGTTCGGAACCAGGGGGATGCGTCGGCGCCGATCACGCGGGCGCTGACCGTGTCGAGATCGACCGACTGGCGCAACTCGAGCAGGCGCTCCAGTCCGCGCGCCTGCTGCACGAGCGCGTGCTGCTCCTGTAGCTGCAGGCGAAGCGCCGCCACTTCCGCTTCCAGGTCGCGGTTCGTCCGGCTGACGGTGTGCAGGCCGACGTAGCCGTTCCAGGCGCCCCGCACCAGGCCGGTGGCGCCCGCCACCAGCCGCTGCGCCTCGCTGAGGGTGCCGAAGATCGTCGCGTCGAGCAGGGTTCTCCCCGACTGGACGGTGAGCTGGGCGGATATCAGCACTACGTGGCCGAGCAGCACCGCCAGCACCACCGATGCGGTTCGATGCCTCCTTAACACGGTTCAGGCTCCCGTCCCCGCCATGCTCAACCCACTGCGATCTTCCGGAGCAGGCCCAGGTCGTTCAGCATCTCGCCGGCCCCCTTCACCACCGAGTAGAGGGGATCATCAGCCGGGGTGACCCCCACGCCGACCGCGGCGGTGATCCGCCGATCGAGACCCTTCAGCATGGCCCCGCCGCCGGTCATCATGATGCCGCGGTCCGAGATGTCGGCCGACAACTCCGGCGGCGTCTGCTCCAGCGCATCGTGCACCGCTTCGACGATGATGTCCACCTGGTCGGAAATGGCCTCCCGGATCTCGCCGTCGGTCAGCGTGACCGTCTGGGGCACGCCCTTCACTAGGTGGCGGCCCTTGATCGCCAGCGTCATCGGTTCGTCCAGCTCGGAGGCCGATCCGAGTTCAATCTTGATTTCCTCCGCCGTCCGCTCGCCGATCAGCAGGCTGTGCTCCCGCTTGACGTACTGGATGATGGCGTCGTCCATCTCGTTCCCCGCCACGCGGACGGCCCGGCTGTACACCACGCCGGCGAGCGAGATGACCGCGATGTCGGTGGTTCCGCCGCCGATATCGATCACCATGTTGCCGAACGGTTCGGTGATCGGCATCCCGGCCCCCACGGCTGCGGCCACCGCCTCCTCGACCAGGTAGACCTCGCTCGCCTTCGCGCGGAACGCGCTGTCCTTGACGGCGCGCCGCTCCACCTGCGTGACCTCGGACGGGATGCCGATGACGACCCGCGGGCGGACGAGGAAGCTGTTGTTCGCCCGCTTGATGAAGTACGAGAGCATCTGCTCGGCGGCCTCGAAATCGGCGATGACGCCTTCGCGCATCGGCTTGACCGCGTCCATGCCGCCCGGCATGCGTCCGAGCATCCGCTTCGCCTCGTTGCCAACCGCTTCGATGCTCCCTGTCATACGGTTGACGGCCACGATCGACGGCTCGTTTACGACAATCCCCTTGCCGCTGGCGAAGACGCACGTATTCGCGGTCCCCAGATCGATTGCCAGGTCGGTCGATAAAAACGACAACATCTCGAACATCAACGCTCCTTCATCCGGAGCGTCCCACGGGAGCGCCGCCGGTGCTTGGCCCGATACAGTGCGTCGTCAGCCATCTGCACGACGGCGCCCGCCGGCAGGCCGGCGCGCGTCGTGACGGTTCCGATCGAGGCCGTGACCCGCGCGGCGAACCGCGCGCGGCCCAGGAACCGGTGGCTGCCGATCTGCCGGTGCAGCCGAGCCGCCACCGCCGCCGCACCCGCGCGGCCGGTGGCAGGCAGGAGAACCGCGAACTCGTCGCCGCCGACCCGCGCGACGAGATCGGACCTTCTCGTACCCGTGCGCAGCAACGCCGCCGTCTCTACCAGCACCCGGTCGCCCCGCGGATGACCATAACGATCGTTCACGGACTTGAAATCATCCAGATCGATCAACAGCAGCGAAACCGGACCGCCCGCGCCTGCCCCCGGCGAGAGCGCGGAGCCGACGGCCCTTCGAAAAAGGCGGCCGTTCGGCAGGCCGGTCAGGTCGTCGGTCAGGGAGAGCGTCTCCGCCCGTTCGAGGCGCCTGGCAGTTTCCAGCGCGATCGTGCCCAGAGCGAACGCCGTGCGGGCGACGAATGCGGGGTCGGGCGAGGACTGCGCCGACCGCATCATGGCGACGATCTTCTCCGGCCGGCGAGGGTGTCCCCGCAAACCGGGGAAGTGTGCCAGGGCAGGCACGGCGAACTGTGCGAGAATCGCTTCTCCTGACTGGCGGGTCTGGTTCCGCCGGAAGATTCTACACCGACCCGGCATCGGCGTGCAGCGGCGGGCGTGCGGCCGCGGCGCGCAGCGGCGCCGGTGTCTGCCCACCGAACCACGCCGCCTGATGCGGCCTGATAGTAAAATGGGGCCATGACCATGCTCGATCGGATGCGGCGGCACAAGGGATGGCTCAAGTGGAGCCTGGCGGCCGTCGTTCTCGCCTTTATCTTCCTGTACGTCCCCGGCTTCATGGATCAGTCCGGGGGCGTCGGAATGCCGAACGAGGTGCTCGCACGGGTCGGCGACCGCGAGATCCTCCGCTTCGACTTCCAACAGCTCTATGCGCAGCAACTCCAGCAGTACCGCCTGCAGATGGGCGGCAACGTCTCCGACGAGTTGATCCGCTCACTGGGCCTGGACCGTCAGGTGCTGCAGCAGATGATAGACGGCCACGCCGCGCTCGATGAAGCGAGACGCCTCGGCATCGAAGTGAGCGACGCGGAAGTGCGCGAACGGATTCTGTCGATCCCCGCGTTCCAGGTAAACGGGCAGTTCATCGGCGAACAGCAGTACCGCCAGTTGCTCGCGGCGCAGCGGCCGCCGATCGATCCGTCCCAGTTCGAGGAGGACATCCGGAACGAGATCATGCTCCAGCGCCTGCAGGCGGCCATCACGGGCTGGGTCAGCGTGTCGGATGCCGAGGTCGAAGCAGAACACCGCCGCCGCAACGAGCGCGTACGGGTGGATGTGGTGGCTTTCCGCGAAATCGACTTCCGCGAGGGCCTGGAGGCGACCGACGACGACATCGCGGCGCAGTTCGCGGAGGAGCAGGCGACCTACGAGATCCCGGAGAAGCGCCGGATGCGGTTCCTGCTGATCGATCAGATCGCCATCCGCGACGGCCTGACCCTCGCCGACGACGAAGTGCGGCTGTACTACGACGCCAACATCGAGCAGTACCGGACGCCGGGCCAGGTGCGCGCGAGCCACATCCTGCTCCGGGTCGACGACGACGAGGAGGAAGCGGACGTGGAGGCCCGGGCCGCCGAGCTGGCCGCCGAGGCGCGCGGAGGCGCGGACTTCGCCGAGCTGGCGCGCGAACATTCCGAGGACGAAGCGAACGCGGCCGACGGCGGCGATCTGGGAACGTTCGACCGCGGGCGGATGGTCGCGGAGTTCGAGGCGGCGGCGTTCGCGATGGCGGCCGGCGAGATCTCGGACCCGGTTCGGAGTCCGTTCGGCTTCCACGTGATCCACGTCACCGAGAAGGTGGACGAGGTCACGCAGCCGTTCGAGCAGGTGAGCGCCGCCATCGAGAACACGCTGAAGCAGGAGCAGTCCCTGGCGCGAGTCAACGCGCTCGCGCGCGCCGTCGCGGTCGAGGCGGACTCGCCGGAAGCGCTCGAGCGCGCCGCCATGGCGCGCGGTTACCTGATGCAGGAGTCGGGTTTCGCCGCGCAGGGCGAGCCCATCCTGGGCCTGGGCCTTGCGCCGCAGGTTTCGGCCGAGGCCTTCAGTCTCGAGGTGGGCGACATCGCCGGGCCGATTCCGTCGCCGGCCGGTCCGGCGTTCGTCACCGTCACGGAAGTGCAGGACCCGTACATCCCGGAACTCGACGAGGTGCGCGACCAGGTCCAGGAGGACGTGATCCGCAAGAAGGCCCTCACGTTGGCGCGCGAGCGGGCCACCGAGACGCTCGCGACGCTTCGCGAGGCGGAGGATTTCGTCGCCGCGGCGGAGGCGGCGGAGCTGTCAGTCGGATCGAGCGAGCTGGTCGCGCGCGGGGCTTCGCTGCCCCAGGTGGGCTTCAGTCCGGAGTTGGAAACGGTCGCCTTCGACATGCAGCCGGGAGCGGTGAGCGACGTGGTGCAGGCCGGCAACGCGGTCGCCATCGTCCACCTGGCCGAGCGCGAGGAGGCGACGGTCGACGATCTGGCTCAGAACCGCGACACGATCCGCGACGAACTGACCGTGCAGCGTCAGAACCAGTTCTTCACCGCCTACCTCGACCAGGTCAAGCAGCGGCTGGAGATCACCATCGATCAGGCCGTGCTCGACCTCGCGCTCGGCCAGGCCTGAGCGGCTACTGAACGAGCAGGGGCGGCATCAGCAGCAGGGGTGCGCCCCGGCTGGCCAGACGCGCCTGCCACCAGAGCGTGCGCGCGGTCTCGGCTTCCGGCCCCTCCGCCCAGGCGGCGGCCCCGCCGAGCGTGGACCACGTCCGCACCCCGACCCGCAACGCATCGAAGAGCGAACGGGCAGCGGGGTACGTCACCAGCGTCACGTCGCGATCCGCGTCGATCCCCGCCTGCGCCTTGGCCAGCTCGACCGCTTCCCGCAAGCCGCCCAGCTCGTCCACCAGGCCCCGATCCAGCGCCTGCCGCCCGGTCCAGACCCGTCCCTGGCCCACCGCATGCACGTCGTTGCGGCTCATCTCCCGGCCGTCGACCACCACCTGCAGGAACCGCTCGTAGATGTCGTCCACCTGCGCCTGCATGGACGCGCGCCCGGCCTCGCTGAACCGATCGACCGGCGAGAGAAGATCGGCCTGGGCGCCGTAGGTGACGCCCTCCATGCCGACCCCCAGCTTCTCCAGAGCGCCCCGCGCGGCGAACTTGCCGGCGAATACGCCGATGGACCCGGTGACCGTGCCGGGCTGCGCCACGATGGAATGGGCGGGGGCGGCGATGTAGTAACCGCCGGAGGCGGCCACTTCGGACATGGAGGCGACCAGCGGCTTTTCGTCGCGCGCCAGCACCAGCTCGCGCCAGATGATGTCGGACGCCGTCGCGTCGCCTCCCGGCGAGTTGACGCGGAGCACGATAGCCTCGATCGAGTCGTCCTCGCGCGCCTGGCGGATCGCCCGGGACGTCGAGCGGGATCCGATGATCGACGACATGCCCGGCAGGGCGCCTCCAGCCGATCCCATGAGTATCGGGCCCTCCGCGTACACCACCGCGATGCGCGGCCCGCCGCCCAGCCCGAGGCTGCGGGCGCTCACGCGCCGGTACTCCCCGGCGTCGATGGTGGCGGGCTCGTCGTCGTCCGGCGCGAGGCGCGCGAGCAGCTCGTCCTCGTAGGCCAGCTCGTCCACCAGGCCATGGCGCACCGCGTCGGCGGGAACGAACGGCCCCTCGTCGATCAGGGCGCGGACGCGAGCCGCAGTCATGCCCCGCCCCTCCGCGATCCCGTCGGCAAGCTGCTCGTACAGGTCGCGGACCAGCGCGTCGGTGGCCTCGCGGTGTTCCGGCGTGAAGGTCGTCTCGGTGTAGCCGTTGATCGCCGTCTTGTAGTCGCCGGCCGCCACCATGTCCGCCTCGAGCCCGAGCTTGTCGAGCGCCCCGCGGAGGAACATCTCGTACGCCGCGACGCCGACCAGAATCAGCGGACTGCTCGGGGTCATGACCACTTCGTCGCAGGCGGACGCCAGGTAATACGCCGGGGCGAGACCGAACTCGACGTAGCCGACGATGGGCTTGCCCGACTTGCGATAGTCGGCCACCGCGTCGCGGATCTCCTGCATCGCGGCCCACGAGGCAATACCGGGAGACGGCGCCAGGACCACCGCGGTCACCCGATCGTCCACCTTCGCCTTGCGAAGGGCGCCGACGATCGACCCCACCGTGGAGCCCCCGTCGCCGCTCAGCAGGCCGAGAAGGTCGTCGGGCGATCGCTCGGTCAGCACCGGCGGCACGCGCAACCAGAGCACCGATTCCGATTCGACCTGCGGCCCCCGCGAGACCATGTAGTAGCCCATCGCCATGCCGCCGATCGACACGATGACGGCCAGCGTGATGAACAGAAGAACGAAGCGCGCGCCACGTGACAGTGCCACTGGTGAATCTCCTTCGTTAGACAGCAGACCCTTCGAGTATAGGCGGAACGGCCCGATTCGGAGCGGTGTTATACTGCCCTTTCCTCACAGTCCTCACTCTCGCGGAAGTGGCGGAACTGGCAGACGCGCAAGCCTCAGGAGCTTGTGGGCTTCGGCTCGTGGGGGTTCAAATCCCCCCTTCCGCACCAACCATCCCCGGTTCCAGATGCTTGCGACCGGTCGATCGAAGATGGCACTATTCCCTTTGCTTTTGACGAAAGGAGACGAAAGCAAGTCTCGACGATGCCACAACAACGCACTCACCCGGCGAACGATCGCTATTTCCAGATGCACGGCCTTGCAGCCCGGCCGCCGAGAATCCTGAACGCAGCACTTCAACAGGCGATCGACAGCATGCGCCGCACGCTGTACGGACCGTCGGCCCACGAGTTGACGCCGCCGGAAATCGCCTTGCTGCAACAGGCCGGCGCTGACGTCGATGAACACCCCGACCGCGATGATCCCATGGCGACCTACGTCTCCGCCTTCGGTGCGATCCTGGCAACGGGTCTCACGCCGGCCCAGGCCGCGGCACGCCTCGGGGGGATCACGCCGGTTCGCGTGCGCCAGATGATCCGCGAGCGCACGTTGCACGCGGTCCGGATCGACGGCCGATGGACGATCCCGGTTCATCAGTTCGGTCACGATGGACTCGTGCCGAACATCGGGGCCGTGAACGCAGCCGTGCCGAACACACTCGATGCGGTCTCGGTGCTGCGCTGGTTCACGACTCCCGACCCGGAGTTGGAGGCGCCGGACGGCCAGGCGCTCACTCCGCTCGACTGGCTGAGGGCCGGCATGGATCCGGCGCCTGTCGTAGAGATGGCAGGCGCTTTGTGATGGGCCGGTGCCCAAGGTTCCACGCACTCCCGAGATCACCCGGCTCGATGCGCTGAAACCGGATGTGCACACACTGCCCACCGGCGCGCCGGTGTGGCGGATCTACTTCCGCGCCGGGCGACATCCCACGCGGTGGGATCATTTCAGACACGCAGGGCCGACTGCCGCCCGATTCGATCACCACCTCGGCCAACCGGCGACATACCAGGACCGGGCCGTTCTCTACGCGGCATGTGATCCAGCGACCTGTTTCGCCGAGGTCTTCCAGCACACCCGCGTCATCAATCGCTGGCACAAGGAACCCTGGCTTGTCGGGTTCGACACTGCGGTCCCGCTGCCGCTCCTCGATCTCACCGGCTCCTTCACCACCCGCGCGGGCGCATCGATGGGTCTGATGACGGGCGCTCGATCCACGGCCCGGAACTGGGCGCGTGGATGCTACGATTCCTACCCCGCGACCGTTGGGCTTCGTTACCCGTCATCGATGCACGCCAACCGCCCGGCGATGGTCCTGACGGATCGCTCTGAGGCGGCCGGCGCAACCCCGGGACATCCGAGGTTTCATCGTGCGCTGGGCGACCCGGCCATTCTCAGCCTGCTGAAGAACATCGCCCGGACGCTGGGCTACGCGGTCTCCTGACGCGCCGAGCGCATGGGCGCGAGAACCAGGCCGCGCGGGTCGCTGGACGGGGCGGCGCGACAGAACGTGCTCGCGCGCAAGAGCCGGGAGTACGGCATCATGGAGCGTTCGGATCGCGCGGCGTGCGCTCGGTGATGCCGGATTTGACCACGAAACGGGAAGGAGCGACACCATGACGAAGTCCCTGTCCCACGCATCGCTTGGTGCGGCCCTTGCCGTCGGCCTCTGGTTGTTCGGAGGCGATTTCGAGTTGCCGCTCCCCGCACACGAGCTGTCCACTACCGTCGAGGCCCAGAGCTTCGTCCCGATCACCGACGAGATGCTGCGCGACCCGGATCCGGCCGACTGGCTGATGGTGCACCGGACGTACGACTTCCAGGCCTTCAGCCCCCTCGATCAGATCACGCGCGACAACGTCGGCGAGCTGCAGCTCGCCTGGATGCGCGCGATGGACGAGGGACCCCAGCAGATCCGTCCGCTGGTCTACGACGGCGTGATGTACATCGCTCATCCCGGTTACGACCACATCGAGGCGCTCGATGCGACGACGGGCGACCGCATCTGGGACTACCAGCGCGACCTCCCGCCCGACATCCGGGAGCACGCCCAGTACGGCAGCAGGACCCGCAACCTCGCGATCTACGATCGCTATATCTATCACCTGACCGCCGACGCGCACATCGTCGCCCTCGACGCCGAAACCGGCGAGGTGGCCCTCGACGTCGAGACGGCCGACTTCCGCACGGGCATCAGCCATTCGTCGGGGGCGATGATCATCAACGGCCAGGTGATGAGCGGCCGCACGTGCAGTCCGGCCCGCCTCGAGCCGCGCTGCTTCGTCGCCGCCCACGACGCCTCGACCGGCGACGAGCAGTGGCGGACGTATACCGCGGCCGGCGCCGACGATCCGGGCGGCGAGACCTGGGGCAACCTGCCGACCGCCAACCGCGTCCACGTGTCGCCGTGGGGGCTCCCCGGCAGCTTCGACCCCGAGCTGAACCTCGTCTTCTGGGGAATCGCCGTGCCGCTTCCCTACACGCGGCTGGCCCGCCGGGGCACGTGGGACGTGGGCGACACCACGCCGTGCGAGCTCTATTCCAACTCGACCATCGCCATGAACGCGGAGACCGGCGCCATCGACTGGTACTACCAGTACCTGCCGTGCGACGACTGGGACGAGGACTTCGTGCAGGAACGGACCCTGATCGATACGGTGGTCAACCCCGATCCGGAAGCCGTCCGGTGGATCAATCCGGCCATCGCGGGCACCGCCGAGGAACGCAAGGTCGTCGTGGTGATGGGCGAGCCGGGCGGCCTGTTCGTCAATGATCGCGAGACCGGCGAGTTCCTCTGGGCCACGCCGTTCCCCTACGAGGACACCGAGCGCTTCATCATCAGCGACGTGGACGTCGAAACCGGCGCGGTAACCATCAACATGGACCTGGTGGCGCGCGAATTCGGGGAGCAGTTCATCATCTGCGGCCACAACATCAAGGGCTGGTGGTCGTGGTCCTACAGTCCGGTCACCAAGCTCCTCTACATCCCGATCAACCGCTCGTGCCTCAATCAGACCGCGAACGAGCGGAGCGTCTCCGGCACGAGTCCGCGGTTCTCCGTGCCCGAACCGGGGCGTGAAGAGGACGGCGACCTGACCGAAGTCTGGGCCCTCGACATCGCCACCGGGCGGGCCGTCTGGCGCTACGGCCAGCGCGCGCCGAACGCGGGGTCGACGCTCGCCACGGCCGGCAACGTCGTCTTCTTCGGCGACTCCAACCGCCGGCTGCGCGCCTTCGACGCCGAGACCGGCGACGTGCTGTGGGAGACCATCCTCGGCAGCCAGATCAGCGGCTACCCGGTCACCTACGAGGTCGACGGACGCCAGTACGTCACCGTGCCGGTCGGCGGCTTCAGCGACCGCATCGCCACGTATGCGCCGGAACTCGAGGCGCCGCTCGGGAGCAACGTGCTGGTGACGTTCGCGCTGCCCTGACCATGGAGTTCGTGCTGAGCCTGGGTCTCGGAGTGGGGCTGGCCGCGGCCTGCGGCATTCGGGTGTTCCTGCCGGTTCTCGTCATGGGACTGGCCGCCCGGGCGGGCTTCCTCGAGCTAGGCGCCGGTTTCGAATGGATGGCGGACACTCCGGCCCTGTTGGCCCTTACGGCGGCGGTGGTGTTCGAGATCGGCGCGTACTACATCCCCTGGCTCGACAACCTGCTCGATACGGTGGCCATGCCGATGGCGGTGGTCGCGGGCGTCATGGTGTCGGCCGCGAGCATCGAGACCACGTCGCCACTTCTCCAGTGGACCCTGGCCGCCGTCGCCGGCGGCGGGACGGCGGGTCTCGTCCGGGCGGGCACAGCACTGGTGCGTGGAGCGACGACCGCGATGACCGCGGGGTTGGGAACGCCGGTGGTGTCGACCGGCGAGAACGGCGCCGCGGCCGGGTTGTCGGTGCTGGCGCTTGTCGCGCCGCTACTGGTGCTGGCCGCCGTCCTGCTGCTGGTTGCTGTAGTCGGTGCTGTCGTGTGGCGACGCGCTGCGCGATCTCCCGCGCGGGCTTATCCTCGCCAGCCAGATGAGCCGCTACGCGGTGACCTGTGGAAGTCCACGGGCTGACGGCGTGACGAACGTGGAGATGACTATGCGCGAGACTGCCAGCGTTCGGGATGTTGGCGACCGAGCACGGCGAGCACAACGACGGCGTCGCCAACCAGTCGAAAATAGACGGCGTACGGAAAGCGTGACAGCACCGCTCGACGAACTTCTCCCCGTACCTTGGGGAACGCCACGGGATTCTCCGCAATTCGTGACACGGTGTGGTCCACGGCTTCTACAAACTCCGTTCCGAGACCGGAACGTCGACTCTCGTACCAGCGGAGCGCATCCGAAGCCTCAGCGGCTGCTTCGGTCAGAAACCGGACAGAACATATCACCGGCTACCGAGAAGCTGACGGCGCACTTCGGCCCAGGGAATCGCCGAGGCGGGGTCTTCGAGATGCGCAGCCCAGCGCCGGTCCAACTCCAACTCCTGCTCCGGGGTCAGGACAAGCTCCGCCTCACGCTCGGCGTCGGTAAGACTGTCCCACAGCGCCATCGCCAGAGCGGCCCGTTCAGAGCCGGGAAGCTTGAGCAATACCGAAACCGGCGCAACTGCCATAACTCCATCCTCTCACTCCTGAGCTGTGACAGCAAGATGTCCATACTCCGCGTCACCCACACATGTATTTCGCAAGATACATAGCGCAATGACAAAGACGCGGACGCCTTCGTGCGATCACTCCTGCCCGCCGCCCGCGGCGCGAGCCCGATCCTCGGCCCGGGCGCCGCTGAGCACGTTCATGAGGCTGTAGTTGCCCTCGTGGCAGGCGTACTCGTAGAGCGGCCCGGAAGTGACGCCGCGGGACGCCTGGTTCGTGGTCAGCGGCAGCCGGACGCTCCAGGAACGGGTGAACTTCGCCGGGTCGGTGAGGGTGAACTCGTACTCGAGAGTCGTGGCGTCGACGCGCGTAAAGCGCTCGACGAGGTGCATGGTCTCGGTCGGCATGCGCCACGTCGCCGCCCAGCGGTTCGCCGTCCCGTCGACGAAGTGCGTGGACTCCACGACCAGCGTGTCGTCCTCCCAGTGGCCGCGGATGTGGCCGTTCCATTGCCGGACTGTCCCTGACGGCGCGTCGCCGAGGGGAATGATGCGCCGGTCGCCGAACATCTCGTGCAGGATGATGACGTGGTCGGGCGTCTGCGCGATCAGGTGATTCGGGTTGTAGCCGAGCCAGAACATCGGCACGCCGTCCGTCATGCAGCGTTCGCCGGTATCGACGTCCACCCAGGAGTAGCGCGCGCCGTTCACCCGGTAGGCCACCTGCAGCCGCTCGCGCTCGCGCATCTCCGCGGTATACGGGATGCGGCCGTCGGGCGGGTCGGTGATCAGGGCGGTGCGTCGGTCGGGCACCAGCCGCGTGCCGGGATCGAACCAGATCTGGTTATAGGTGCCGGGATCCCCCTCGCGCACCTCACGCTCGACGAACCGGTTGCTGTCGGCGCGCTGCTCGAGTTCCGCCGCTTCCTCCTCGGTCAGGAACTCGCGGCCCGCAAATGCCTGTGACCGCTCCAGCGGCGTGAGTGTCGAACCGGTCCAGAGACCCTGCAGATCCGGGTCGCCCCAAGGAGTGCGCAGCCCGCCCTGGCCGGCTGCCGGGAACGGAGCCAGCAGCATGCACGCCATGGCCGTCACCACCGTCGCGACTACCGTTCGAGTTCGACGCTCCATGAGCCACCTCCTCCGGTGCGAACCCGCCACGGTCCGCTCCCGCATCTTCGCGCACCCGCACCGTGGATGCAACCCGCCGGCCGCTCATCCGCTCAGGCCGGAGGCGCCGATCCGACCTCAGCCCGGAGGACGTGCTTCTGCACCTTGCCGACCGCGGTTCGCGGAAGCTCCGCCCGGAACCGCACGAACTGCGGGACGCGGAAGCCGGCGAGGCGCTGGCGGCACCAGTCGATCACCGCTTCCTCTGTCAATCCGGCCGCGGGCGGCTTCCCCGCCCCGCTTCGCGGCACGACGACGGCGAGAATGGCTTCGTCGCGCATCTCGTCGGGCACGCCGATGACGGCGCAGTCGAAGACGTCGGCATGCTCGCGGATTACCGCCTCCACCTCGCTCGCGGCGACGTTCTCTCCCGACCGCTTGATCATGTCCTTGGCGCGGTCGACAAAATGGTAGTAGCCGTCGGCGTCTTGCCGTGCGTTGTCGCCGCTCCACAGCCAGCCGTCCCGGATGGTCTCGGCCGTGGCGTCCGGATTCCGGTAGTAGCCCTTCATCAGCGACACGCCCGGCTCGCCGCGCACGACGATCTGTCCAATCTCGCCACGAGCGACGGGACGGCCGCCCTCGTCAACGAGTCGGGTCGCGTAACCGGGGCCGGCAGCCCCATGGACTGGTTGCGCCGCTCGCCGTCGAGCGGGTTGATGAGCGGCGGCCCCATCGTTTCGGTCATCCCCCAGAGCTGCAGCAGCGGCGCGCGGAACCGCTGGTCCCACTCCGCGAGCTGAGCCGGCGTCACGCTCTGCGCGAAGATCACGACGCGCAGGTCGTTCACGGCATGCTCCGGCCGCCGCGGCTGGACCAGCAGCATGCGGATCGGCGCCGCGAACAGGCTGGAGACCGTGCACCGGTGGGCAATCGCCTGATCGAAGTAGCGGCTCGCGCTGAACCGCGCCATGAGCGCCATGCTGGCGCCGGTTACCAGCGCGCTCATCGTCGAGTAGTACTGGGCGTTGCCGTGAAACAGCGGCAGGACGACCAGGTGGCGGTCGGCGGCGGTCAGCCGGACCGCGCGCGCCACCGTCTCGCCGGCGCAGAGGTAGTTGGCGTGCGTGACGAGCACGCCCTTGGGACGCGCCGTCGTCCCGGACGTATAGAGGATGGCGGCCTCGTCCGTGGGCGAGGGCGCCGGCCCCTCGGGCGCCGTCTCGGGACACTCCGCCGCGAGCCGGCCGAAGTCGACCGCGGGTGACGGGGCTCCGGCCCCGCAGATAGCCACTTCTTCCACGCGCGGACACCGCTCCCGCACCTGCCGGGCGACGTCCGCCTGGTCAGCCTGCGTGAAGATCAGCCGGCTCTCGGAGTGGACCACCAGGTACTCCAGCTCCGAGACCGACGACGCCGTGTTGACGGGGACGATGACGGCGCCGAGCTTGGCGGCGCCGAACCAGAGGTACAGGAACTCCAGGCAGTTGGACAGGAGCAGCGTGACCGTGTCGCCCCGGCCGATACCCAGGCGCGCCAGGAGGTGCGCGGCCCGGTTCGCCTCCCGGTCGAATTCGCGGTAGGTCCGGGTCGTGACCCGCCCGTCCAGGCCGTCGAAGATGACGAAGGGCGCGGCCGGCGTCGTTCGCGCGCGGCCTTCAAGGAGCGCCCGAAGCGTCAGCGTCCCTCCGCCTCCCGCGACCGCTCCGCCAGGAGGATGTTGGTCATTGCGTAGTTCCCCTCGTGGCAGGCGTACTCATAGATGATGTAGTCGGGCATGCGCGGCATGTGCCGCATCGCCGTCCACGGCCGCGTGTAGACCGAATCGTCCTCGATCGAGAACGTGTGCTCGATGGTGTCGTTGTCGAGGCGGCGGAACCGTTCCACCGCCACCGTCTCGGGAGACGACGGAAACCGGTGCTGCGTCTGCGAGCTGAAATTGCGGGTCTCGACAACCAGCGTGTCGCCCTCCCAGCGGCCGCGCGAATCACCGTTCCACTGCCGAATGGAATCCGTCAGGGCGGGCCGGCCATCGATGGGGATGATCCGGACGTCGTGGATGTTCTCCACCCGAATCGCCACATGGGTCGGCGTCTGCACGATGTGGTACGTGTTGTTGTAGCCGGTCGATACCGGCGGCACGCCGTGATAGGTGATGCAGCGATCCCAGTTGCTCCGGTCGAGCCAGGAGTCCGCCGGATGCTCGCGGCTGTAGGCGCGCGCCGCCTCCTGCTTGGCGGTGGTTTCCGGCCGGACCGGCAGGCGCCCGTCGGCCGGGTCGGTGATGAGCGATGTCCGCAGGTCGGGGCTGACCCGGCCCCGGTCGAACCAGAGGGCGTTGTAGGACCCGACGCTACCCGGGGGCGGCTCGCGATCCTGCGTCACCTCGATGTTCCGCTGCGCCGCTTCCTCCGGCGTGTAGTGCTCCCGCTCTCCCATGCTCGCGGGCCGCTGCAGGGGAGTCAATGACGCGTAGGACCAGGTCCCCTCGAGGTCGGGATCACCCCACGGCGTCCGGAATTCCTGGGCCGCCGCCGGCGCCGCCACAAAGAGGGCGAGCAGCACCGCCAGCGCCGTCACGACCGACCGACCGCAGCAATCATCGCTTCGTGCGCCCATGGTGATCCTTCCTCCCGGTTGAGCCGTCCGCCTGCGGCTACGATACCGCTCGCCGGTAGGCGGCGCAAGAACGGGCGCCGGCCAGTGCACGGGACGCGCCGGATCGCAGTATCATCAGCCCGAAAGCGAGGTTCACCATGTTCCGACTGATCCTCCGGCTCACGGCCGCGGCGGCGGTGGCGGCAATCGCGGCGACTGGCGCGGCAACCCCGGCAGCCGCGCAGAACGGCAACGGCGACTGGGATCCGCCCCGGCTCGCCGACGGCCAGCCCGATCTGAACGGCACCTGGAACAACGTCGGCTCCGCACACATCCCGCTCGAGTTGCCCGACGCGCTGGCCGGCCGCGAGGTGAGCCAGGAAGACATCGAGGCCCTGGTGCAGGAGCGGTCCGACCAGCGCAAGTCAGTCACGTGGCAGGGTCACGAGAACAGCCGCGGAGTCGGCGCCTACGCCAACTACTGGTTCGACTGGTTCTGGAAGGAGCCGTCCGGCATTGATGCGCCGGCCCTGCTGATCGAGCCGGCCAGCGGCAAGATGCCGGCGATGACGGAGAAGGCCCAGGCGAGCGTGGCATGGCACCGCGAGCACCTGCACGATTCGTACTCGACGATGGAGACCGGTGACCGCTGCCTGTCGCGCGGCACCTACGGCATCATGATGCCGACCGCGTACAACAACGGCAAGATGTTCTTCCACACACCGAACCACGTCGTCATCCTGAGCGAGATGATCCACAACGCGCGGGTCATTCCGATCGACGCCGGCCCGCCCGCCGACTCGGCGATCCGGCTCTGGAACGGCGACCCGCGCGCCCGCTGGGAAGACAACACGCTGGTCGTCGAATCGCGAAACTTCAAGGTGGTCGAGAACCAGCGCGGACCCGGATCGCGCGCCCCGCAGACGGAGGCGCGGCATGTCGTCGAACGGTTCACGCTGCTCGACAACGACACCCTTCGCTACGAGCTGCGGGTCGACGATCCCGAGACCTACACGGCGCCCTGGACCGTGGCGTTCAACTACAAGCGGGACAACGAGTACCTGCAGTACGAGTACGCCTGTCACGAGGGCAACTACGCCGTACCGAACTCGCTGAGCGGCCAGCGCGCGCAGGAACGCTAGGCCGCCGGCAAGCACGATCAGGAACAAGCAGAAACGAGGGAACAACCATGATGGAGACAGCGAGACGTATCGGAATCGTCGCGGCCCTGGCGGTGATCGTCGCCGTGAGCGCCTTGGGTGACCTGAGCGGCCAGACCTATCCCAATCCGTACCGAATGGTCGACGGTTGGGCGACGCTTCCGGACGGCCGGGCAATCGGAGCGGTCGGAGACGCGACGGTCGACAACGACGGCCGGCACATCTGGGCCATCCTGCGCTGTGACGCCGGCCCGGAGCGTTTCGGCTACGAATGCCTCGACTCCGACCTCGATCCGGTCGTCAAGTTCCGGCCCGACGGGACGGTGGCGGAGAGCTTCGGCGGCGGGATGTTCATCTGGCCGCACGGCATTGACATCGATCCGGACGGTAACGTCTGGGTGACCGACTCGGTGGCCGCGGCGCGGACGCCGGAGGGCGGCGACCGTGGCCACATCGTGGTCAAGTTCAGCTCGACCGGCGAGAGGCTGATGACCCTCGGCACCCCCGGCGAAGCGGGCGGCGGACGCGACCACTTCAATGCGCCGTCCGATGTCGTGGTGGCGGACGACGGCAGCATCTTCGTCGCCGACGGACACCAGAACGACGGCAACAACCGCGTCGTGAAGTTCGCGCCCGACGGCACGTACATCAAGGAATGGGGCCAGACCGGATACGGGCCGAGCGAGTTCCGGACGCTGCACGCGATCGCCCTCGACAACGACGGACGCGTCTTCACAGCCGACCGGTCGAACAACCGTATTCAGATCTTCGACCAGGAGGGCGAGTTCATCGCCCAGTGGCTGCAGTTCGGCCGGCCGAGCGGGATTTCGTTCGACGCGCACGGGCGCATCTACGTCGCGGACTCCGAGTCCGACGACCTGCAGAACCCCGGTTTCGAGATGGGCATCCGGATCGGCGACGTGGAGACCGGCTGGGTGAACGAGTTCGTCCTGTTCCCGTGGGGCGACCCGCGCGACCCGGCCGGCAACGGCGCCGAGTTCGTCGCGGTCGACGCCGAGGGGAACCTCTACGGCGGCGAGCCGCGTCCCCGCATGCTGCGGAAGTACGTGCGCGTGATGCCCTGACGCGTGGCGGGCGGCGGAGCGAAGTACTAGCGGTCCGCTAGTCGCACGGGAACGCGCCACGCAGGGCGGTCAGGACAATCGTGGTGTCGGCGGTGCGGCGCACCTCCGGGTGCTCGTGCAGGTAGTTGACGACTACCCACACCGCCTGCGCCGCCGTCGTGTCCGGGGGGAGGCAGACGGCGCCCGGCATCAACCGGTTCGCCGATTCCGCCACCCCGCGCACCAGGCCGGCGCAGTAGCCCATTCCGAACGGGTCGATCTCGAAAGTCTCCTGGCGTCCGGCGCCGGTTCGCCCGAGGAACTCGAAGTAGAGGGTGCAGTCCTCGGCCAGCTCCTCGCCGGAGCCCTGCCGGCCCTGCGCCGCGCGCCCGAGGTCCGTCGGCCGCGTGGCCAGCAGCACGAAGATCGCAACGAGCCCGAGCCAGCGGATCACGCCCGCGCGTCGAAACGCCATCCCCCTCCCCTTCCGGCGTCGGCCGCGTTACCGCAGTATAGACGCCGGCAGTCCCTATACGGCCTGCTAGATTAGAATAGCCGCGACCGGCCTTTTCCGGAGGAGGATCAAGACATGGGACGCTACCTGCTCATCGCCATCGCCGCGCTGCTCGCGGCGCCCGCTACGTCAAACGCGCAATCGGACGCCGACGTGATCGCCAAGGCCACGGTCGCCGCCCCCCAACGGCTCGCCGAACAGGCGGGCGTCGTGCGCTGGGACGCCAACGGTAACCGGGTCGTCGTCCGCGAGAGCCAGAACGGCCTGGTCTGCTGGGACCGCTCGGACGTACCGGGAACGGCTGACTTCGCCGTGCAATGCTCCGCCGAGGGGAATCTGCCCCGGTTCGAGCAGAACCGGCAGTTTGCGCTCGAGGCGGGGGACGACGCCGATGCCCGTCGCGCCATGATGGCCGAGGCGGAGGCCAACGGCACCCGCGTGCTGGCGGAGTTCGGAACCGTCTGGTACTCGGTGAGCGGCCGCGATCAGGCGAGCGCGAACGCCCACATCACGATTGCGGTGCCGAACGCCACGGCGGACTCGCTCGGGCTCCCGGCGGAGCGGCGCGCGGACATGGTCTGGATCATGGAGGCGGGCACGACGGCCGCCCATCTGATGGTCCCCGGACGGTAGCCGCGACGCGACGGCGGGGAGGATTGTTCAACGGCCCGGCCCTCCACGAGGGTCGGGCCGTTGTCGTGTACGCGAAGGCACCTGCTCCAAGCCACCCTCACCTCGCTCCGGGAGCCGTATGCTCCGGTCACGCCACCGATATACCCAGGACCTCGGCCCCCGCCGCTCGCGCCGCGACCGCGAGCTGCCGGTCGAGCGTGGCCAGCGGGCGACGCTCCCGCAGGGCCAGTTCCAGGTACATCGCGTCGTAAACCGACAGTCGATGCGCGCGCGTGAGGGCGAGAACGGGGACACTGTCGGGCAGGCCGTCAAGGCGTATCGCGAGTGCATCCAGCGCCGCCAGCGCCACTTCCGTGCCGTAGAGACTCATTCGACCGCGGCGTTCGGCCCGGATCAGGGCGTTCCTCACCTCGGCCCACCAGACCGCGGCGGCGACGGCGCCTTGCTGCTGCACCAACTCGAGCACTGCCAGAGTTGCGGTGGACTCTTCGTCCCCCAGAACCCAAGCGACGGTTATCGAACAATCGACGACGGGTCCGTTCATCTGCGCCCCTCGTCGCGTAGCTCCAGGATTTCTTCAACCGTCGCGCCGCCGAAGCGGGCTCGCAGAGCGCGGAGGGCATCACCCGCATCCCGGGCTCTGCGGCGGTCGTCGGCCGCTCGCCGCTCCCGATCATCGACCGGAACCAGACGCGCGACGGGACTGCCGCGCTTGGTAATAGTCACCGTCTCGCCGGCGGCGACATCGTCGAGCAGGCCCGACAGATGCGTCTTCGCCTCGAATGCGCCGACCTCTCGCATGACAGCCTCCTGCCACCCACCGAAACGGGGGTGTTTAACCAACTAGATGCCAAACTAGTTTATCAGATCGGGGCCGTCAGCATCGCTCCCGAGCGACGGAGGATTGCCTCGACGGCACGTCCGACGGAACAGGCTGGCGTCGTCTCCCTCAGCCTACGGTTCCGCCTCTTCCACGCGGGCGCCCGCCAGCGCGTTGGGAACCGAGTAGTTCCCCTCGTGGCAGGCGTACTCGAACTGGAGGTAGTTGTCGTCCCGGTCGTAGGGGAAGGACGCCGTCCACGGCCCGGTGTAGGTCTCCGGATCATCCATGGTCACGGAGTACCGGAGGGCATCCGGGCCGACAATCGTGATCCGCTCGACGATCCGCTGCGCCTCGGACTGGCGTGAGCGCGTCCCCGCCGTCGGGCCCCGCATGTTCCGCACCGCGCGGAAATTGGTCGACTCGATGACCAGCGTGTTCCCTTCCCAGCGGCCGCGCGGATCGCCTTCCCACTGCCGAATGCCGTCATCCACGTGCGGGGTGTCGTCGATCGGGATGATCCGCGCGTTGTGAATCATCTCGCTGTGGAAGACGACATAGCCCGGCGGCTGCAGGATCAGCGTGCCGTTGTTGTACTCGGTCGGCATCATCATGCCGAGCACGCCGCGCGAGATGCAGCGGTCGCCGGTTTCCATGTTGGCGTAGGAGTCGTGCAACTGCGCCATGTTCAGCGCAATCCGCTCCCGCGCATCCGCCGTCCGCTCCGGAACGCGTCCGTTCGGCGGGTCGACAATGATGGACGCCTGGCCGATGTCGGTCGGCTCGTCGAAGTACCAGTCGAACCAGTAGAGGCCATAGCCGCCGACGCCGCCCCGGTTGTTCTCGTGGCCGCGCCACTCGCTCCGCTCGATCCGGCCGCTGCCCCGCTCCGACGCCCGCTCGCGCAGCTCGTCGGTGGTGATGTCGTCGCGGCCCGCCAGCTCCTCGGGCAGCTCGAGCGGCGTGAACATGGCGCGCGTGTTGTTCCACATCCCCTGGATGTTCGGCTGGCCATCGGCCAGGCGCTCGGGCTCCCAGCCGTCCGGCGCGCCCTGGGCGCCCGCGGGCGCCGCGAATCCGAAAATCATCAGCGCCAGGGCGGCGCAGGCCACGCTACCCGCGCCCGCCGTCATCCCTTGCCGTCCCGTATACCGGTGCATCACGTCGTCTCCTTCACTGCTGCCCGTGACGTCGCCATTTCCGGCCATCACCGCACGGTGACCGTGACGTCAAACGGCGTGGCGTTGATGGAATCGTCTCCGTGGACGCGCAGCAGATGCGTTCCCGGCTCCGAGAAGCGAACCGTGGTGGTCGCTTCCCCGCCGCGTCCCCCTTCGATCGAAATCACCCTGGGATCGAAGGTCACTTCGCCCGGACCGCGATAGTGGATCCACGTAACGGCCAGGCCGGTCTCCCCCGCGTCGAAGGCATTCACCACGGCCTGGTTCATCGGATGCGCGAGCTGCCGGCGCCGCTCCCGGGCCGCCCGCTGCTCGTCGTTCGCTGGCGCCGGACGCGGTCCGGGAATTCCGTCGTCGCTCACGTCCACCGTGATCGTCAGCGGCTCGCCCACCGCCACCCGCAACTCGGCGCCGCCCCGGACCGCGATCTCCGGACGCTGATTGTCCGCCGGCGCGCCCTGGATCCCCATGCCGCGGTTCGCCTTGACCACGCCGTCGTCGATCTCCCAGCTCGGCCAGAGCGACCCGAACGCCTGCTCCGTTTTGCCCTGAACGGTCAGGTTCCAGATCAGGTCCTGCTCGCCCCAGTCGGCCGGCACCTGCACCCGGAAGACGAACTGCTGGCGGCGGGGGTAGAAGCGGGTCGGCTGGCCGCGGTCGGCGGGACCCGGTTCGAACCGGTTGTCCGGGCCGACCGGGACGTCCGGCATCTCCTCGTAGTTGCGGTTCATGTACCCGAACACCATCGTGTAGGTACCGTCCGGGTTCCGCTCCCAACCCTCGAAGACCGGCGCCACGGTCTGGCCCCGGTCGTACCGCATCTGCGCGCCGGCGGTAACGGGCACGGCGAGCAGCAGTCCCGCAACCGCCGCCACCGGCGCGGCCGTAAGTCTCAGCAGCCGCATCGTCCCGCCTCCGTCAATTGTCGTTGTTGTTGGCGGCGGCGGCCTTCCGCTCCTCGACCGCGGCGGCGTACTCGTCGTCATCCAGCTCGTAGTAGCTGGTCCACGTGAAGCTCATGTCGTCGCTCGACCGCTGGCCGAACCCCGCCCAGTTCCGCGAGTCGGGATTCCACCGGTTGGCGCGCGAGTTGTCGTGCCAGGTGATGGTGTGCATCATCGTGCCCGCCGGCAGCAGCGGCTGCACATCGTCAGCGTAGTTGTAGACGATGTGCCAGCCGAAGTCCCAGTTGGCGCAACTGAGCATCTCGGTCTGACCGGTCGGATAGATCGCCTCGATGCACTGCCGCTTGCCCCGGTTGTGCAGATGCGGCTGGAATCCGGTCAGCCGGACGTTGTTCTCGAAGCGGTGGTAGCTGTCGTGCCGGATGTCCTCTTCCCCCGAGGGGATGTCGAGGTCGTAGTTCTGCGCGAGCGCGCGGGAGAACAGCTCGTGCTCCGGCTCCTCCCCCTCCGGATAGAAGGTGAGGCCGACACTGGTCCGGTCCGTCCGCTCCTCGCCGATCGAGGCGTAGTGCATGTTGAAACGGATGACCGATCCCGCCTTCACCAGGCGGCCCGTGCCGGGCGGGAAAATGTCGCCGTTCTTTCCCTGGGCATATTCGTTCAGGAAGTCCCCCTCGTCGGCATCCTCCGACTCCTGCAGCCGCGTCACCGCGTGGTGCACGACCGGGAAGCCCTCGGCCGACGGCTTCGTCTCGACGGCGCTGATCCAGCGGTCCTCGGTCAGGCCCGAATCCGAGAAGAGGTCGCCCCACCAGTTGGCGCCGTCCGCCGGTACGACGAACGGCTCCGGGATCGGCACGATCCAGTCGGGCTCTCCGATATGCCAGATGTCGCGGTCGGCGAACTCGCGCGGCGGCGGCGCGTCGGCCGGGTTGCCGCGCGGCGCGCCCGCGTCGACCCAACTGGCGATCGTGGCAATCTGATCGTCGTTGAGCGACCGGTCGTACTTGAAGCCCTGCACGCCAATCGTCTTGTCGATGAACCACGGGGGCATGGCGCGGGTCGTCACCTTCTCGCGGATGGACCGCGCCCAGGGACGGGTCTCCTCGTAGGTCATCAGCGACATCGGGGCGATGGCGCCCTCCCGGTGGCAGGTCTGGCAGGAATCCTGCAGGATCGGGAGCACGTCCTTCGTGAAGGTGATGTCCGAATCGGCCTGTGCGGCGGCGCTGACGGGCAGGGCGGCCGACAGGGCGAACAAGGCAGCAACGGCGACGCCGAACGGTCCGGCCGAACGGATTCTCGCGTGGGCTCTCATGGGGCCTTGCCTCCTGAATCAACAGCCGATCTAGGTAACTTTGCGCCGATCACGCAGCGTTGTCAATGGGGCGGTCGCGCGCCCTTGCGGGCGCGTTGGAAGTTCCGCTGTCGCGCAACTTCTGCCGTGATAGATTGTCGGATTGGTCCGATGGGCAGGGCTGAACAGGAGTACTACCGTGCCGGAGATTGACGCCGCCAAGACCACTCACGCCTTCCAGGCCGAGGCAAGACAGCTTCTCGACCTGATGGTTCATTCGCTTTATTCCAACAAGGAGATCTTCCTCCGCGAGTTGATCTCGAACGCTTCGGACGCCTGCGACAAGCTCCGTTTCGAGGCGTTGACAGACCCGGCTCTCCTCGGATCCGACGACGAGCTCGTGATCGAGGTGACGATCGACGCCGGGGACCGCACGATTACCGTCTCGGACAACGGGATCGGCATGTCGCGCGAGGAGGTGATCGACAATATCGGGACGATCGCCCGCTCCGGCACACGCGAGTTCGTCCAGCAGCTCACCGGCGATCAGGCGCACGACGCGCAGCTCATCGGCCAGTTCGGCGTCGGCTTCTATTCGTCGTTCATCGTGGCCGACTGGGTGACGCTGACGACGCGCCGGGCCGGGTCTTCCGAGGAAGAGGCGGCCGTGCGCTGGGAGAGCTCCGGCGAGGGTGACTACACGCTGGAAGCCGCCTCGAGGGCGGCGTGCGGCACGGACGTGACCCTGCACCTGCGGGAGGGTGAGGACGAGCTGCTCGACGCGGCGCACCTGCAGTCCATCGTCCTGAAGTACTCCAACCACATCAGCATCCCGATCCGGATGCCGAAGGCGCGGCCGGCCGGAAAACCGCTCGACACCGGCGACACCGACGTGGCCGAGCAGGTAAACACCGCCTCGGCCCTCTGGACGCGGCCGAAGTCGGAGATCACGGCGGAGCAGTACGACGAGTTCTACCAGTCGATCGCGCACGACATCGAAGCGCCGCTCGCGCACACCCATGTCCACATCGAGGGGCGGCAGGACTACACGCTGCTGCTCTATGTCCCGCGGCACGCGCCGTTCGACCTCTGGGACCGCGAGCGACGCCATGGCGTCAAGCTGTACGTGCGCCGGGTGTTCATCATGGACGGCGCCAAGGAGCTGCTGCCCGGCTACCTCCGGTTCATTCGGGGCGTGATCGACTCGAACGACCTGCCCCTCAACGTCTCGCGCGAGATCCTGCAGCACTCGAGCGACGTCGAGGCCATCCGGAACACGGCGGTCAAACGGACGCTGGCGCGCCTCGAGGAACTGGCCGACAAGCAGCCGGAGACCTACAGGACCGTCTGGGCGGAGTTCGGCCGCGTCCTGAAGGAAGGGATCGGCGAGGACTCGGGCAATCAGGATCGGATCGCCCCGCTGCTCCGCTTCGCGTCGACGCATACCGACACGCCGGAGCAGTCGGTCTCGCTCGCCGACTACGTGGGCCGGATGCGGGACGGCCAGAAGGCGATCTACTACGTGACGGCCGACAGCTTCGACGCGGCGCGCCAGAGCCCACACCTCGAAGTGTTCCGGAAGAAGGACGTCGAAGTGCTGCTGCTGCACGACCGGGTGGACGAATGGGTGGTCGCGCACCTCCCGCAGTTCGACGACAAGCCGCTGCAGTCGGTGGCGCAGGGCGACCTCGACCTGGGCGAGCTGGCCGAAACCGACGAGGAGACGCAGCCGCAGGAACCGACGGACACGGACCTCAAGCCGCTGACGGAACGGATGCAGCAGGCGCTCGGCGACCGCGCGTCGGGCGTCCGCCTGACGCATCGGCTGACCGAGTCCCCCGCCTGCCTGGTGAGCGACGCGCCCGGCCTCAGCGCCAATCTCCAGCGGATACTCCAGGCGTCAGGGCAGACGGTGCCGAACATCCCGCTGGTTCTGGAGATCAACCCGACGCATCCCATCGTGACTCGCCTCAAGGACGAGACCGACGACGATCGCTTTCGCGACTGGAGCCACGTTCTGTTCGACCAGTCGATGCTGGCGGAAGGCGGTCACCTGGCGGACCCCGCGACGTTCGTCAAGCGGCTGAATCGGCTGCTGCTCGAGATGGCGGGCGAGGGAAAGCCCCGGCTCTGGACACCCCCCGGCAGTTAGTCAGGCGTCGACAGGAGCGACGAGTCATGGCATGCACGAACTACCGCGGCGTCCCGTCCGGCAGGAGCTTGCTCCGTAGAAGTTCCGCGCCAGCGGAACTTCCAACGCGCCCGCCAGGGCCCGCTCACCCCAGTCGCCGGCATTTCCTGCAACGCATGACGAGCTTCGCGGCGCTCGCGGCGGCGGCGGGCGCAAGTCGCGCCACGGAGGCCGAGGCGTGGCGCACCCAGGGACCGCCGATCACGGTTGAAGAGGTAAACGCGTACCCCATCTACATCAACCAGCGATCGGAAGGCCTCCTCGACCCACCCACGTTCTCCGGCGACGACGACAGGCGGCGCTGGCGCTGGGGCGGCCCGTTCGAGCAGTTGCCGTCAGCGATCATCGCCGTCATCAAGACCGACCAGGGCATCACCGGCTTCGGGATGGGGGCGGGCGGCACCGCGGCGGTCGAAGTCATCGACGGCCACCTGCAACACCTCGTCGTCGGCGCGAATCCGCTGAACGCCGAGCAGCTCTGGGACCAGATGTACAGCTCGGCGCTCTTCTACGGTCGGCGCGGCCTCTTCGTCATGGCGCTGAGCGCGGTCGACAACGCGCTCTGGGATATCGCCGGCAAGCACGCGGGGCGTCCGGTTCACGAGATGATCGGCGGCGTCTCGCGCGACCGGCTCGCCATCTATCAGACCGGGGGCGACGTCGCCCAGGGCCGCGCGCGGGGGATCCGCCACTTCAAGCGATCGGCCCCGGTCGGGCCGCACACGACCCCCGCGGATCAGGCGCGCCTGGTGGAGTCCGTGCTGGAGGCGCGCGATGCGGTGGGTCCCGACGGCAACCTGATGACCGACTGCGTGTCCCGCAACGGCACCGTCGAGTGGGCGGTCGGCTTCGCCGAACAGCTACGCGACGCGAACCTCTACTTCATGGAGGAGTTGCTCTCGCCGGACGACGTCTTCGGCTACGCCGAGCTGGTTCAGCGAATCGGGGGCGGCGGGCCCGGATGGACGCGCGTCGCCTGCGGCGAGCACGAGTACACCGAGCATGGCTTCGACGTCCTGGTTCGCACGGGTGCGGCGGAGATCCTGCAGCCCGACATCACCTGGTGCGGCGGCCTGACGGCGGGGCGGCGAATCCGCGATCTGGTGGAAGGGGCGGGCCTGGAGCTCATTCCGCACCGCGGCGGCAGCGTCTGGGGCCTGCCGATCGCCCTTACCGCCGCGAGCTGCACGATGGCGGAGAGCTTTCCGGCCGGCTCGCCCATCCTGGAGGCGATGTCGCCGCCCTTCGAGAACGGCGATGCGGTCGCGACCACCGCGCCGGGATTCGGGTCGACGCTGACGGAGGAGATGGTGCTCGACTCCCGCCTGCCGGGAACCTACTGACGCGCCGGTTACGCGGCGAGCGCGCTGGCTTCACTACGGTGCGCCGGCCTCCAGGCCGGCAAGAGAATCAAAGCCGGCGTGGACGCCGGCGCACCGCTGGCGCTAACGGGGATACCATTCGGCGTCGCGCACTTCGATCGGCTCTCCGTCCAGCGCGTCCCGCAACGCCTGAATAGTCGCGGCGACCTGGGACGCATTGTCCGGGCGTTGCCGGCTCCGGTCGCCGAACCAGCCTGCCGACGCGTTGTCGTAGTGGTACACGTAGACGACCGACGGTCCGAACGTCTTGACGCATTCGGCGACGGGCCGCGGGCGCATTCGATCGACGGGCAGGTTCATCGGCATGAAGGCGACGTCTATGTCGCGCAGCGCCTGGATTTCCGGCACGCACTCGCCGACGCCGGAAAAGAAGATGCGCTGGCCGCCCAGCGTGACGACATAGCCGTTCGCCTCCCCCTTGGGATGCCAGGGCTGGCCCGGCGTCATGTCGTAGGCGGGAACCGCCTCGACGGGAATGCCGGCGAACACGCCCTGCTCACCGTTCGCGAGCACGTCTCCCCCGTCGAACCGCTCGGCCGCCGCCGCCGTCAGGACGACCGGCGCGCCCGGCTTCCGGAGCTGCGTGATGGCGTCCGGGTCCAGATGATGAGACGGATCGTCGGTCACCAGGATCAGGTCGGCCTGCTTCGCCCGCGAGAGATCGCCGGCGCTCCACGGATCGACGTGAACGACCGTCCCGTTGTGTTCCACCTGCACCGACGCGTGCAGTATCGGGGTGATCACGATGTCGCCGCCATCGGCGGCGATTCGATGCGGTTCCTGCGACGCCGCCGGGGCGGCAACGCAGACGAGCGCGGCAACGACGGTAACGGCGAAAGGCAGTCGGGACATGTCCGCCATCCTAGCAGCTACGCCAGCCAGGTGGCGGCGGCAACGACGGTCAGGAGAGCCGCCACCGCGACCACGCGGCCGGCCAGTCGATAGTCGGTCGAGCTCCCGCCCGGAGGATCGTCAGGTTCCCCGATCCAGCGATCGGTGACCAGTCGCCCCTGAAAGTGGATTGGGCCCGCGAGGCGCCGGCGGATGGCGCCCGCCAGGGCCGTCTCGCTCCAGCCGGCGTTCGGCCCCGGCACGACGGCGTGCTGGGACCAGCCAACGCGCGCCGCCGCAACGCCCGATGCCCCCGGGACCACTGCTCCCGCCACGGCGATCAGGAGCCACCCCGCCCGCGCCGGCAGCAGGTTCATCGCGTCGTCCAGTCGAGCCCCGCACCAACCGAAGCGGGCGTAGCGCTCGGTCCGGTAGCCGACCATCGAATCCATGGTGCTTACCAGCTTGAAGATCACCAGACCGGGCAGTCCCGCCACTGCATACCACGCGATCGGCGAGACGAAGCCGTCCACCAGGCTCTCCCCGAAACTCTCGATCGCGCAGCGGCGGCAGCCCGCGGCATCCAGCCGCTCGACGTCGCGGCCGACGAGTCGCGCCGCGGCGCGGCGCGCGCCGTCGAGATCCCCGGCGTTGGCCGCCGCGTCGATCGCACGGCCGTGCGCGAACAGGTCCCCCAGGGCAAGCAGGCTGTACAGCAGAAAGCCATGTCCCGCCAGCGCGGCGACGGGATGAAGACCCTGGAGAACAACCAGGACCATCCCCGCGGCGCCGCCGCTCGCGGCGACAAGGAGCACGAACAGAACGCAGCCCCCCACATAGCCGTCGCAACCGACGGCGCGCAGGCGCGCCTCGAGGAAGACGAGTGCCTGGCCAATGAGACGGACCGGATGAAACCGGTAGCGCGGATCGCCCAACACGAGATCCGCCAGGGCCGCGGCGACCAGCAGATCGGCGCGGGGTGCGAGGAAGGTCAGGTCCACTTCGCGGCCCAGCCGACGGCTATGGCGCGCAACACCAGATCCACCGGACTGTCATCACGCGCGTCTCCCAGCGCGGCATGGAACGAAACCCAGTCCAATGGCCGCGCCGACACCGCGCAGGCGAGCGAGGCCGCCTGGTGGCGGAGCGCCTCGGCGGCGTAACCGGCCGGCAGGGTCCCGGCGGCGATGCGATCGAGCACGGCAGCGATCGCGTAGGCCGATGCAGCGACGCCCGGGTCGTAGAACAGCGCCCGCTGGTTGCGCTCGAGCAACGCATGCTGTGACTCCGGGAGCAGCTCGGCAAGCCGTTCGAGCGCCTCCGCCTCGGCAAAGCCGAAGCGTCCCAGAGCGTGCGCGAGGCCGCGGGTATACGAAGGCTCCAGTCCGTTCTGCCACCGCAACGCCTCCGCCGTCGCCTCCTTGACGGCGACGCCGATCAGCTCGCCCAGCTTGGCGTGCGGGCCGGTCGACTCGCGCGACCGGCGCGAGGGATCGAGCGGCGCGGCAATACAGAACTGATCCGTCCCGGTGCCGGTGGCGATCGCCGGCGACCGGCGGCTAGGGACCGCGAGGTCCGCCAGTGCGGCCGACTTCGCCTCCGTCATCGTCACCACCGCGCGCGCCTGCGCGGCGGACGTGATCGGGACGTTGATCAGCAGGAGCGTGTTGATCGTGCCGGCCATGGGGTTGACACGGCGCCAACTGCCATCGTCCGTCTCATGCCAGGATGCCGGCTCACCGGCCCGCGTGGCGTTGCCGGCTACCCCCGCCGTCACGAACGCGTCGGCCCGCAGTTCCTCGAACCCGGCGGACCGGTGGGCGGCGCACGCCATGTTGGCGGCGGTTCCCATCACCGCCGCCCGGTCCGGATCGATGCCAATCTCGCCACAAACGTCGCGGTGGTACGCCGGAAGCCCGAGCCGGCTGATCAGTTCGTGGCGCGCCGTATCGCCGCTCGCCTCACAGCTCTGATGGTTCACGAGGTAGCGCAGGTCTTCCTGCTCACCACCCTGGTGCGCCGACGTGCTGACTACCCGGTGCGGCATCAGCAGTTCGACCACCAGGAACCTGCCGCTGCGCCGCGCGATGAATTGACCGTCGCCGTGCAACACGTCCGCCGCGTCTCCTATCGCCGCCGTCGCTTCCGGGGTCTTCGGGTTCATCGCGTCGGCGGCATGCTACACTCTCGGCCACTGTTCGCGCCCCGACGAGTTGGGAAGTGGGTGAGAAACCCACACGGTCCCGCCACTGTAAGTGGGGAGCGGGCGGCAAGCGACGCTTCAGCGTCAGCCACTGTGCCGCGGGCATGGGAAGGCGTTGCCGCACCGTGTCGATCCACGAGTCAGGAGACCAGGCGTCGGGGAATCGGTAAACCTGCGGGCGCGGCGTGACCGATGCCGCACCGCATGCTCGGCGCGTGGAGACGCCGACTGGAGGTTCGGATGCGGTCCATCGGGGGCGCCGCGGCCGCGGCGCTGCTTCTTTTCTTCTCCCCCGTTCCCGGTCTGTTCAGCGCACCTGCGCACGCGCAGCAGACTTCCGGCCGGATCGAGGGCGTCGTCACCGACCAACTGGGCGGCGGGGTGGGCGGCGTCGTCACGGTCCTGCGCGACGGCAGTCCAGTGGCCGAGACGTCCGTCGCGGCGAACGGCGGCTTCACGTTCGACCACCTCGCCCCGGGACGCTACGTCGTCACCGCGCGCGCCGGCGGATTCGAGCCGCTGGCGGCGCACGTGTTCGTGAGCGCCGGTTCGACGGCGACGATCACGCTCGCGCTGACCATCGGGCCGATCGCGCAGCACGTCGTAGTGACCGCCGCCGCGGCGGACCTGCCGCAGGCGCGGAGCGGCGCGCCGGCCATGGTGGTGACGTCCGAGACGCTCGACCGCCTGGAGAAAGTCGACATTCTCGAAGCGCTCCGCCTGACCCCGTCCGCCAACATCGTGCAGACGGCGGGACGCGGCGGCACGACGTCGGTCTTCATTCGGGGCGGCGACTCCGACTTCAACAAGGTGTTGATCGACGGCGTGCCGGCCAACGATATCGGCGGGGCGTTCGCGTGGGCCACCGTCGCCGCAACCGGCGTCGAGCGGGTCGAGGTGCTGCGCGCCGCGAACAGCGTGACCTACGGCGCCGACGCGCTGAACGGCGTCATCAGCCTGACGACGCCGCGCGGTTCGACGCAGACGCCAACCGTCGCCTACACGGCCGATGGGGGCAACTTCGGCACGTCACGCCACGCCCTGTCGCTCGGCGGTCTGAACGGGCGGATCGACTACTTCGCCGACGTCTCGCGATTCCGGACCGGCAACGAGGTGCCCAACAACGCCTATGCCAACGTGACCGGCGCCGGCCGCTTGGGAATCCGGCTCGGCACGTCGACGGACATCAGCATCACCGTCCGCCGCATGGACGCGGACTACGAGGCGCCCAACGGCATCCTCTACTACGGCCGGCCGGACGACGCGTCGCAGACCCAGTTGCTGACGCTCGTGGGAGTGACCGCCTACTCCCAGGTGACCAGCCGCCTGCAGACGGCGTTGCAGTTCGGATCCATGGAGCGCGACTACGTCTTCTCCAATCCCGCACCGACCGGCGAGGCGTTCGATCCGTTCGGCTTCGGCGCCAACTACCTCGGCGACACGGTGACGGTGACCGGCGCGAACGGCTACAGCGTCACCGGGCGCGCCATCCTCGACTACGGCGGCGCCTATCCGTCCGTCTTCGAGTCCGACACGACCCGCCGCTTCGTGTCAGGGCGGGCGACGTACCGGGTGACCGGCGCACTCGACCTGACCGGGGGAGCCCGGATCGAGCGGGAGCAAGGCCGCTCCGGCAGCAGCGGCGAGATCCAGCGGGTCAACAGCGGAGCCTTCGTGGAAGCCCAGGCCAGCGGCGGCAACCGGTTGTTCGCCACCGGCGGCCTCGGCGTGGAACGGAACGGCCTGTTCGGCCGGGCAGTCACGCCGCGTGTCTCGCTGGCGTTCTACGCCCGCACGCCGGCGGCCGACGGCGGCAGCGTGGGCGCTACAAAGCTGACCGTCAACGCCGGCCGCGGCATCAAGGCGCCGTCCGTCTTCAACCAGACACAGTCGCTCTTCACGCTCCTCGAGTCGCTCGACGGCGGCGCGGAGGTCGTTTCCCGGTTCGGCATCGCGCCGATCGGGCCCGAACGGAGCCGGACGTTCGACGTCGGCGTCGAGCAGACCCTCGCCGGAGGACACCTGCAACTGCGGGCCGCCTGGTTCGACAACGTGTTCACCGACCAGGTTGAGTACGTCAACAAGTCGGTGCTGCCCCAGTTGGGCGTGGCGACCGACGCCGCCGCGGCAGTGCCGTTCGGGGCCAACGTCAACGCCTCGTCATTCCGGGCGCGCGGCCTGGAGACCTCCGCCGACCTGCGCGCCGGCAACATCGAGATGTTCGGGTCGTACGCGTACGTCGACGCGGAGGTGACGGCATCGTTCAGCAGCAGCGCCCTCGCCCCGGTCTTCAATCCCGCGTGGCCCGACATCGCCATCGGCCAGTACTCCCCGCTGGTGGGCGAACGCCCGTTCCGCCGGCCCCGGCATGTCGCGAACCTGCGCGTGTCGTACCTGCTCGGCTCGGGTCAAGTGACGCTCGCCGGCTTCTTCTCCGGAAAGTCGGACGGCAGCACGTTCCTGGCCGATCCGTTCTTCGGCCCGTCGATGCTGCTACCCAACCGCGACCTGGGTCAGGCCTACCAGAAGATCGACCTGAGCACGTCCTGGCGACTCCACCCGCGTGTACGCTGGTTCGCGAGCATCGAGAACCTGCTGGACCAGGACTACGCGGCGGCAACCGGCTTCCCGTCGCTCGGGGCGGCCTTCCGCTCCGGGGTGTCGGTCACGCTGGGCGGCGACTGATCAACGCCCCGGACACAAGAGGAGAGGGAAACCATGAGCAGTATTGCCACGACGCGCGGCGACGGCGGCGAGACCGGTCTTCTGGGCGGGACCCGCGTCCGCAAGTCGTCGCCTCACATCGAGGCGTGCGGCGCGGTGGACGAACTGAACGCGCAGATCGGCCTGGCCCGATCCATCTGCCGGGACGAGCCGGTGGGCGCCCTGCTGAAGGAGATCCAGCGCGAGCTGTTCGTCGTCGGGGGCGAGCTCGTCACACCGGCGAACGCGCCCGAGACGCGGAGCGGACGCCCGCTCAGCCGCGTGACCGACGCCATGGTCGAGCGTCTCACCGGCGAGGTGCATCGCATCGAGGGAATCGAGGGGGTCCTGGGCGACTGGTCGCTGCCGGGTGAAGATCCGGTCGCGTCAGCCCTCGACGTCGCCCGCACCGTCTGCCGCCGCGCCGAACGGGATGCGGTCCGCCTGATGGAAGCGGGAGCGGAAGTGCGGCCGCCCGTGCTCGCCTATCTCAACCGGCTCTCGGACCTGCTTTGGCTGTGCGGCCGTCTCCTGGAACACCAGGCGGGCCTCGACGCTTCCCTCCGGACTGACGATCGGCCCGGACCGAACTGGTCCCGCGCCTGGTGACGGACCTCAGTCCTGAGTGTCGTCCGCGGGCCGCGGATCGGAGAACCCGGGATACCAGTAGACCGCGTGACACGCCTCGCACGCGAGATCCAGCTCGGTGCCGGCGTTGAGCAGCGCGTCGACGTCACGCGCGTCGACCGCCTCGAGGACGGTCAGGCTGGCCGCGGTGAACTCCTGCGACACCTCGACCCACGTCTGCCAGTCCTCATCGACCAGGGTCTGAATCGCGTCCGGGTGGAGGTCGATCCCGGGCAGCTCCGAGCGTGACGTCGGCGCCGCGATCCGGCGTCCCTCCACGAGCAGCAGGTTGGCGGACTCGGCGAGCGTCACGGCCTGGCGCCGCAGCCGGATCCAGTCACCCTCGGACTCCGGCACGATCTCGATGATCCCATCGGGGGTGGCGTCAACGACGACCGCATCCCAGACCGCGTCGGCGGCCGGATCGATCATCGTGCGCATCAGTTCCTCGACCGTCGCGGTCGGCCGGAACGGCGGCGGCTCCACTTCCGCCGCGCAGCCCGGGAGACCGAGCAGCAGCGCGAACGCCGCCGCCGAGGACGCGGAGATGCACCGCTGCATTATCCGTTCAGGTCGACCACGCCCCGGCCCGCCATTTCGCCGGCCAGGATCCGGTCGATTGCCTCCGACAGCGTGTCGAGGGTCAGCGGCACGACCAGCGCCTCGAGGTCGAGCATCCACGGTCCGGCCAGCCGGTTCCAGATCTCACGCTTCCGCTCCAGCGGCGGCACGACGGAGTCGATTCCCAGCAGGTTGACGCCCCGCAGAATGAACGGGAAGACCGTTGCGGGGACCTCCGGCGACGCCACCAGGCCGCAGGCGGCGACGCTCGCGTCGTAGCGGAGCGCCTTGATCACGTTGAAGAGAATAGGCCCGCCGACCGTATCGACGGCGCCGCCCCACTTCGGCCACAGCAGCGGCTTGTTCGCGCCTTCCAGCGCCTCTTCGCGCGAGAGGATCGTGCTCGCGCCGAGGCTGCGAAGAAAGTCATGGCGCGACGCCTTGCCGGTGACCGCGTGAACGTCGTAGCCCAGCTTCGCCAGCAGCATGACGGCAACCGATCCCACGCCGCCCGTCGCGCCGGTCACCACTACGGGACCGCCGTCCGGCGTCATGCCGGCCGCTTCCAGCTTGTCGACCGAGAGCGCCGCCGTGAACCCGGCGGTCCCGAGGATCATGCTGCTGCGCGCATCCAGACCGTGCGGCATCGCGACGGCCCAGCCCGCCGGCACGCGGATCCGTTGCCCGAACCCGCCCGGCGTGCCCATGCCGAGATCGAAGCCGCAGACGATGACCGCGTCGCCGGGTGAGAAGTCGGGCGAGGCGGATTCGACGACCGTGCCCGCGGCGTCGATACCGGGCGTATGCGGGAAACTGCGCGTCACCCCCGGGTTGCCGATGGCCGAGAGCGCATCCTTGTAGTTGAGCGACGACCACGTGACATCGATCAGCAAGTCGCCTTCGGGCAGATCGACCACTTCCCGTTCGACGATGCTCCGGACGAACCGGCCGTCTTCCGTCTTCTCAACCCGGAACGCGCGAAACGGCATCTGAGGGGGCGCTAGCTCCACAACTCCAGAACCACGGCCATGACCACGATCGAGGCAGGCTCCAACCCCACCGCCAGATAGTCCACTTCCGCCAGGTCCATACCCTCAGTCCTCTTTCCACGGGTTGTTGGCGAAGATGGCGAGTTCCGGCCACAACGCGCGCGGATGCATCTCCAGCGCCGACATGATCGTCCGGGCGATGTCGACCGCGTACAACTTGTTCGGGTTGTTGCGGCCGGTCTTCCCCATCCAGTTGGTCTGCACTTCCGACGGCAGCACGGAGATGACGTGAACGCCGTGCGGCCGCAGCTCCGCCTGCCAGCACTGGCTGATGCCGCGCACCGCCCACTTGCTGGCGGCATACACCGTCCCGCCCGCCGCGCCCTTCATGCCGGAGGTCGACGCGACGTTGATGATGGCGCCGCTCTGCTGCGCCTTCAGCATCGGCGCGACGCGGTTCGTCAGGTCGACCAGGCCGAACACGTTGATGTCGAACAGGGCCCGCATCCGGTCCATGTCAATCGAGCCGAGCGGGTTGGCGTAGCCGACGCCGGCGTTGTTGACGAGAATGTCCAGTCCGCCCATGCGTTCGACGCACGCGTCGACCGTACGCTGGTTGTCCTCGGCGACGGCCACGTCCGCCCGGATTCCGTGCGCGCCCGTCGCGGTCGCAACAGCGGCAATCCGCGCCTCGTCCCGGCCCGTAAAGACCACGTCATGCCCGCGCTCGCGAGCCAGACGCACGAGCGCCTCGCCGATTCCCTGGCTCGCGCCCGTGATCAGAAATCGCTGTCTCTCCATGAACTGAACGGGCGTCCCACCGAACCGCGGCGGGAAGGCAGGGAGGGATCGTCAGTCCGCCGGACGGATCGGACCGCCGTCCGCCCTCGTCAGCTCGGCGCAGCACATGCCGTGCGTTCCCGGAGCGCGGGACGGCTGCCCGACGGCGCGGACGGTGTCGCCCACCTTGATGGTCTCGGGGCTCCAGCCGCGGCGGCTCATGGAGACGGCGGTGCCCATCTCGATCTCCCAGTGGATCGTCTCGCCGTTCTCATCCTCGCCGTCGAGAAAGAGGAACGAGTGGGGATTCCGGAACAGGAAGCGGGTAACCGTGCCGACCGCCTCCACGCTCTTCGTGTTGTCGTAGAACGGGGCGCTCGCGTGGTGCGCCGTCGCGGGCGCGCCGGTCAGGACGAACGCGATGGCCACCGCTCCCGCGGCTGCCGCTGTCCAAAGCAGGATTCTCACCGATCTACCCTCCTTCATCGTTACCGGCGCCGCTACCGATACTTCGGGACCATGAACTTCACCGGCAGGCGCGCAATCTCGGGGTCGCACTCGTAGGACTGCAGCTTGTAGTCCTCCGGCGCCGGGTTCCACTGCGTCGTGAAGGCCGCCGGCTCGCGCAGGAACAGCTCGTCCTCCACCGTGACCGTCACCTTCAACTGCTCCCCTTCACGCCAGTAGCGCTCCGTCACCTTCTTGAGCTGCGACGACGGGATGCCGTTGTAGTCGTCGAAGCCGCTGATGTCGAACGTGAAGTGCGTGGTCGTCACCAGCAGCGCGCCATCCTCGTAGTGACCGACCGACACGCCCTGCAGGCTGTAGTCCATCGCCGTCGGCTCACGGCCGTCCAGCCAGACGGTGCGCAACTGGTCGTCCTTCTCGTAGCGGAGCAGCACGCGATCGGGCCACTGCACCACTTCCATCATGTAGGGGTCGTAGATCAGCGCCGGCGGCGTCGACGGCACGCAGTCGTACTTCGCCGCGATCGCCTCGTCGAACGCCTCCTGGTACGCCAGGCCCCGTTCGTTGAGCACCGGGAAGTTCTCTCCCGGCACCCATGGCATGTTCGGGCCGTTGATCGGCCGCGAACCCGGCCCGCCGTCCCAGGTGCCTTCCAGATCCGGGATCTCCACAGCGTCCTGTGCAAACCCGACTCCCGGCGCGCCCCACAACAGCAGGGCCGCCACGATGATCACCCGCGTCCGCCGTACATCCACCCATCTCGGCATGGTCGCTGAACCTCTCGCTTGCGTCGTCCTGCCGCGATTCTACACCGGCCGGCGGTCAATCCTCCTTCGGCAGGGCGAAGGCGAGGATCAGGGCGCCGCCCCGCCGGCCCCGGTCGCCCCCACCCGACGCGACGGTGACGAACTGCTCGCCGTTCACCATGTAGACCGAGGGAGACGAGAAGACCCCGGCGCCGGTGTTGAAGCGGTAGAGCTCCTCGCCCGTCCGCGCGTCGATCGCGAAGAAATAGCCGGCGAGGTTGCTCCCGGTTCCGACGAACACGACGCCGCCGGAAGTGACCACCGGCCCCGCCTGGCCGTACCCCTCGTAGATCCGCCGCCAGACCATCTCGCCGGTCGTGGGATCGTAGGCCGTGAAGAACATCCGGGGACCGCGTCCCGAATTGAAGGGCTGATCGATCGCGTTGACGTAAAGCAGACCCGTCTCCTTGCTGAAGGCGAGGGGCCCGTAGCTCGGACCGCCGCCGTAGCCGGGAGCGAAAATCTGATCCGGCGCCATCGGCGTGAAAATCGGCACGAGGGTCTTGCCCTCCGCATGATCGGCGGGGATGGCCTCCGGGAAGATCGGCGAGGCCGGCAGCATCGGCTCGCCGGCCGCGGTGTGCGGGATCGGCTGTGTCGGCCACGGCTCCTCCCCTTCCCGATCGGTCTCGGTCGGCACCGGGGTCTCGACTATCGAGTGAATCGGCTCGCCGGTCTCCCGGTTCAGCAGATACACGAAGCTGTTCTTGTTCGCCTGCGCCAGCGCGGGCACCCGCTCGCCGTCCACTTCGATGTCGAACAGGATCGGCTGGCTGCCGTTGTCGTAGTCCCAGACATCGTGGTGGACGAGCTGGTAGTACCAGCGCAACTCGCCCGTGTCGAGACTGAGGGCCAGGACCGAGTCGGTGAAGAGATTCAGGCCGGACCGCTTCGTGCTGTCGCCGAACGGGTTGCCTACGGCGACGTAGAGCAGGCCCAGCTCCGGGTCGATCGACGGCGTCTCCCAGATGCCGCCGCCCTCTCGACCGCCGCCAACCCAGGTCGGACCGGCTATGTCCCAACCCTGATCGTTCTCGTCCTGCGGGATCGTGTTGAAGTGCCAGAGCACTTCGCCCGTCCTCGCATCGACGGCCAGAACGTGCCCCCCCGGAATCAGGCTCTCGCTCCGCGTCGATCCGACGTAGATGACGCCGTCGTGGATCTGCGGCGCCGTCGTGAACCAGTAGCCCATCGAAATGGCGGTTTCGACATCGGGATAGCGGAGGCGCAGCACATCGAGGATGACCGACGCCTGGCCGTTGTCGCCGAAGGTCTCGATCGGCTCCCCCGTCTCGGCATCGAGCGCGAAAATGAACGACCCGGCGGCGCTGTACACGACGCCGTCCTCGTAGGTGGGACCGCGGTGGCGGAAGATGTAGCCCTCCTCCCGGCCCCCGCCGAGCTGGTTGGTCACGTCGTAGGTCCAGAGGTGATGGCCGTTGTGAGCGTCGACGGCGTAGACGCTGCCCCGCGAGTCGGTCAGGTACATGACGCCATCGATGACGATCGGCGTCGTCTGGTTGCTCACGCCGTCGATGACGCCATGCTGAAACAGCCAGCGCGGCTCCAGCCGGTGGGCGTTCTCGGGCGTGATCTGATCGATCTCGGCGTATCGGCTCCCGTGCAGGTCGAGATTGTGCAGGCGCCAGTCGACGTTCTGCCCCGCGGCCGGGGAAGTCGCGCCGAGGAACAGCACCACGACCGCGGCCACAGCCGCCACCACGCCCGAACCCGCCGTAAATCCGTGCCTATGCGTCATCAATCGACCTCCAGCCGGAAAGCATAGTCGAATCACCCGGAAGGGGCGACGCGCCGTTGTCTTCTGCCGCCCAGCGGCGTAAGGTGCAGTGATCGGGGAGGGAGCGGCAAGCCATGACGACCATCGACAGGCGGCGTTTCCTGGAAGTCGGCACGCTCGGCGTCGGCTACGGCCTCGCCGGGGCGAGCCCGGTGGAGGCGCGGCGTGGATCGGCGGCGGCCAAGCCAGCGGCCACGGCGCTGGAAGATACGCGGGAGGTGCGCATGTCGGGCGACGGCCTCGGCCTGACCCCGGCGGAGTCGGCGCAGCTCCTGGCCGAGCTGACCGCCGGTGGCGACGTGGCGCGCGACTCCTACTCGAACGGCGGCGCCGTCGAGCGGCTCGAGAACGTGTTCGCGGAGCTGCTCGGCAAGGAACGGGCCGTCTTCATGCCCACCGGGACGCTCGCCAACCATCTCGCGGTGCGCGCGCTGGCCGGTGGCGCCGGACGCGCCATCGTGCAGGCAGACAGCCACCTGTACAACGACTCGGGCGACTGCGTGCAGACGCTCAGCGGCATCACCCTCATCCCGCTCGGCGCCGGGCGTCCGGATTTCACGGCCGAGGACGTGGAAGCGACCCTGGACCGCACGGCCAGCGGACGGGTCAGCGCGCCGATCCGGGTCATCTCGATCGAAACGCCGGTCCGCCGGCACTTCGGAGCCACCTTCGACCCGCGCGAGCTGAGCCGCATAGTCTCGCTGGCGCAGCGCGAGGGTATCCGCCTCCATCTCGACGGGGCGCGCATCTTCCTGCAGGCGGCCTACGAGGACCGCGACGTCGCGGAGTACGCGGCGCCCTTCGACACCGTCTACGTATCGCTCTACAAGTACTTCAACGCACCGTCCGGGGCGATCCTCGCCGGCCCCCGTGCCCTGCTCGACGGCATGTACCACACGCGGCGGATGTTCGGGGCGGGCCTGCCGGCGGCGTGGCCGTTCGCCGCCATGGCGCACCACTACCTGCCCGGCTTCGTCGGCCGCTACCGCCGGGCCATTGACGTCTCGCGCGCCTGGTCCGAGAGGATCGGCCGGCACGACGCCTTCTCGATCGAACCGGTCGCGAGCGGAACCAACCTTTCCTGGCTGACGGTAGGGGCCCGCGACATCGCCGCGTTCAGACGCCGGTTGCGCGACGCGGATGTGGCGGTCGGAGCAGCGCGGAACGGACGCATCCTGGTCGGCGTCAACGAAACCTGGAATCGCCGGCCGGCCGAGGAGCTGGCGGATTTGTTCGTGGCCTCACTATAGGAGCCCGTTACGGCGCGGGTCGCGGCGTTGAACGGATGCCGGCCTGGAGGCCGGCGCACCGTGGCGCCCGCGCGCGTTCGGCAAGGCCGCGCGGGCTGGAGACGGATCGCCTCAGGAAGCGCGCAAGGCAGCCACCGCGAGTAGCGCCCATCCAGCAATCATGCAGAGGCCGCCGATCGGGGTAATGGCCCCCAGCCAGCGGATACCGGAGATGGAGAGGATGTACAGACTGCCGGAGAAGATCACGATGCCCGCGACGAACAACCACCCGGCGGCATTGACGAACGGGCCAGGCCAGCGCGACGCCGCCCACGCCACGACAAAGAGGGCGAGCGCATGGATGAAGTGGTACCGGACACCGGTCTCGAAGATCGCAAGCATGTCCGTCCCCAGACGATCGCGCAGCGTGTGGGCGCCGAACGCTCCGAGCATGACGCCGACCCCGCACAACGCGGCGCCGGTTGCGAACCATCCTGCGACCATGCGTCTATGATACCGCCGTGCTCACGAACTGGACCGCGTTCTCGCAGTTCCTGAGCGGAGAGCTGCAGGATCTGCTCGCCACGGACCTGGCGCAGGTCCGCTACGGCGACACCGGCACCGCCGTGCTGGTCGCGATGGCGGTCTTTACCGCGGCCCTCCTGACGGCAGGACGCCTCGCCTTCCTTCGCCGACGGCATGCGCGCCGCCACTCGGGCCACGTGGTTCCGCGGCGGTTCCATCGAGGCTGGCCCAGCCGCGTCCTGCATTCCATACCCAAGGTCGCCCTCGGCCTCGCGCTCGTGATGATCCTCGTGGCGCTCTCCGATCCGTTTCTCACCTCGAGCGAGCGGGTCACCGGAAACGTGGAGTCGCGCGTTCGGATCGACCTGGTCGACACGTCGCTCTCGATGGCATGGGAGTTCGCGAACAGCGACCGTTCGCGCGCTGAAGTGGCGCGCGAGGCGCACCTCGCGTTTCTCGAGATGCGACAGCAGAAGAACGACCGGGTCTCGCTCTGGCTCTTCTCGTCGTACCCCTACATGGTGGACGACTTCGTTCTCGACGACGAGCTCTACTACTTCCAGGTAATGGGAGCGCCCTGGGTGACGGTGAAGATCCTGGCGAGCGAGCCGGGCGCGCCGCGCGACCGCTTCTTCGTCCCCCAGGACAAGGTGCGGATCATCGACTCCGAGGGAACCACGAACATCACGCGCGCCCTGCAGTCGATCATCCGGCACTTCGACCGCGACGCCTCCGTGGTCAACCGGGGGGCGCCGGAAAGCCGCGCCCTGCTCATCATTACCGACGCCGACGTCGACGAGATTCCCGAGGCGGAGCTCGCCGCCCTGAACGCCCGCGACGTGATCCCCTACATCATCTACATCAACACGACGGCCGAGACCTCTACGCAGGAGGATTCCGACCGGGTGTTGCTGATTGACCGGATCCGCGATTTCGGCGGCGACTATTTCGACGTTTCCACCGAGAACGGGCTGCAGGAAGCCTACTCGGCGATCGACGAGCGCGAGACGGTCGCCGTTCCGCTGACCCACCGCGCGCTGAAGGTCCCCATCTATTCGCGCTTCCTTCTGGTCAGCCTGGCCCTTCTCGTCGTAGGCATCCCGGCCGGCTTCCTGGCCGAATTGGTCTGGGGCACCCATCCGTAACCCCACCGGCGCCACGCGGCTCGAATCTGCGGCACGGCAGCAGGACGACGGACGGCAAGTGAACAGGCAGATCGCGAAGTGGAACGCGCGCTACGCCGGGCGGGAACCGGGCTTCGACGAGTCGCCGGCTTCCCTGCTGCCGCCGGCGGTGGATGGCGTGAATCCGGGGCGTGCCCTCGATCTTGCCTGCGGGACCGGCCGCAATGCCATCTGGCTCGCCCGGCGGGGCTGGCGGGTCGACGCGGTTGACGGCGCCGAGACCGCCCTGGACCTGCTGCTCGCCGGTGCCGAAAGGGCGGGCTGCGAGGATCGCGTCACGGCGCATGCCGCCGACCTAGAGTCCGAACCGCCGGGGTTCGTGATAGCGCGCGAGGCGTACGACCTGATCGTGGACTGCTACTTCATCCACCGGCCGCTGTTCGCGGCGGTCCGGGCGGGAACGCGCCCCGGCGGCCTGTTCGTCGCCGCCCTGCACCTGCCGGCTCCCGCCGGCGGGAGGGGACACCGCTACGTGCTGCAGCCCGGCGAACTGGAGCGCGAGGTGAAGGCCTGGCGGTGGGACATCCTCCACAGCACGGAGCGGGCGGCTAGGCCCTCGGCAGGCGACGATCTCGGCGTCGCCGAAATCATCGCCCGCCGCCCCACCCGGCAGCCCGGGCTACGGCTGTGAATCCGCCGCGACTTCTTCCGCCGCGCGGGCGCCCGACAGGATGTTGAAGAGCCCGTAGTTCCCTTCGTGGCAGGCGTACTCGAACATGCCCTCGCCACGCTTCATCGGCAGCGCCGCGGTGAAGGGGGCGGTGAACGTCGTCGGGTCGTTCACCGTGAATTCATAGAGCAGCGTGTCGTCCCCGACAAGGCTGAAGCGCTCCGTCAGATGCAGCGTGTCGCCCTCGCCGATGGAAGTCGCGACCGACGGATTGAAGCTCGCGACCTTCTCGGTGAAGTTCCTCGATTCGACCACCAGGGTGTCTCCATCCCAGTAGCCGCGCGAGTCGCCCATCCACTGGCGGACGCCCTCCGGCAGGTGGTCGCGTCCATCGAGCGGCACGATGCGGGCGTCGTGCACCATCTCGTGCAGGATGACGACGTGGTCGGGCGTCTGGAAAATCTGCAGGTTCTGGTTGTAGCCGGCCGGCACTATCGGCGGACCGGAGTTGAAGCCGAGCAGGCAGCGCTCCGCCAGGCCGCGGTCCTCATAGCTGTCCGCCCCGATGCCGGCGGCGCGGACCCGCACGGGGCGAGTGCCCGGCCGATCCTCGGCAAGCGACAACTCCACCAGCTCGAAACCGGGCTGAAGCTCCGGCAAGCGGCCGGACGGCGGATCCATGATGAGCGACGTCCGCTGATCGCCCACGACGCTCGCACCCTGGTCCACCCAATAGTGGTTGTAGCCGCCCACGTTGCCGCCAACGGGCAGGAGCTCGCCCGTCCGTTCGGTCGGCGCGTTCAGCTCGGCGCTGCGCTCGGCGGACCGCGCTTCTATCTCGGCCGCCTCTTCCTCCGTGAGGATCGCGCTCTCCTGGTCTTGCGGCCGCTGCAGCGGCGTCAGTGTGCGAAAGTCCCAGACCCCCTGCAGGTCCGGCTTTCCGTCCGGCAGCCGCGGCGGCTCGTACCCGCCCTGCGCCGTCGCGGTGGACGCGCCCACCGTCAATCCGATCAGCATGCAAGCGACGACGAAACCGCGAACCGTCATGTTGAACCTCCTTGCCAACGTCATTCTACGACGACGGGTCGCCTCCTCACCGACGCGCTTCCACCGCCCGCGACGATGTGAGGAGATTGGTCATGCCGTAGTTGCCCTCGTGGCAGGCGTACTCGAACGTCGGTCCCTCCGCCGGCCGCCACGGCACCATGCCGCTCCACGGCCGGGTCCAGACGCTCGGGTCGGTCACCGTGAACGAGTACTCGATGGCGTTCTCGCCCCGCCGGGTGAACCGCTCCACGACGCTGCGATTCGGACCCGATCCGAGATAGTCGGTCTGCGCATGGAAGTTCGTCGTCTCGACGACGAGCGTATCGCCTTCCCAATGGCCCCGCGACACGCCCAGCCACAGTCGGACCTGGTCAGCCAGCTTGGGCTGATCGAAGACCGGGATCAGGCGAAAGTCGTGAATCTGCTCCTGGAAGATGGCGACGTATCCCGGGGATTGCAGGATGTGGACGTGGTTGTTGTAACCGCTCGACGTGATCGGCACGTGGCGATAGACGAGACAGCGGTCGCCCAGATCCATGTCTTCCGGCCCGTGCGCGGGTACCCGGCCGCGCTTGGCGGCAGCCAGCCGCTGCGCTTCGGCAGTCGCCTCGTACTCCAGTCGTTCGGGTGTCCGCGGAGGCAGCCGGCCGTCCGCCGGATCCGTAATGAGCGAGGTCCGGCCCACCGAAATGCCGCGGTCCCACCAGAACTGGTTGTAGGCGAGCGCGACATCCTGCTCGCGAGTCAACTCGCTCCTCCGTTCGGAGGTAGCCCGCGTCTCCGAAGCGAGGTTGGCGGCCGCTATTTCTTCCTCGGTAAGCCATTCGCGGCCGGCGTGCTCGGGCGGCCGCTCGAGCGGCGTGATGGTGCCATGGTTCCATAACCCCTGCAGATCGGGATCGCCCCATGGCGTGCGGGGAACCGCCGGCTCCTCGCCCGGTTCCGGGGCCTGGGCCGCCGCGGCCGGCGGCTCCGCACCGGCGATGATTGCGGATACGGTGAGCGCAAGAACGAACCATCTCATGAGCGTCCTCCCCGACTCGACCGGACCATCGCGGTTCGCCGGATGATCGCCCAGGCGCGCGTCCGGCGCAAGGGAGGCGTCCCGATTTCGTCTCCCTTGTAGTAAGCTTGCGTGCTACCTGCACGGTCAAAGAAGCCCGGAGGTCGCGCCTTACATGCGCATACATCTCATCAACCCCAGCCATATTGCCTTTGGTCTCGCGGTCATCACGCCGCGCTGGCTCTATGTGCTGGCGCACGCGACACCCCGGCAGTACGGCGATCCGGTCATCGTCGACGAGACTCTCGAACCGCTCGACCCAGAGACGATCGAGGAGGGAGACATCGTCGGCATCGGCGTCCATACCGGCAACGCGCTGCGCGGGTACGAGGTGGGACGCATTGCGAGGGAACGTGGCGCGCGGGTGATCTACGGCGGCATCCATGCCACCCTCTACCCCGAGGAAGCCCTGGAGCGCGGCCACGCCGACGCGGTCGTGAAGGGGGACGGAGACGGCGCGTGGCCGCACGTGATCGAGGACGTCGCGGCGGGGCGGCACGAACGGATTTATGACGGCGGCCGTGTTCCCGGCGCGTCTCTGCAGAAGGCGCGATGGGACCTGATGCCGCGCGAACGCTACATGTGGGCCTCGGTCCAGACCGTGCGGGGCTGTCCCAAGCACTGCTCGTTCTGCTCGGTCTGGCGGACCGACGGACAGGAGCCGCGCCAGCGGACGGTTGACGCGGTCATCGAGGAGATCGTGCAGCTGCGGCGGATGGGATTCCGCTTCATCGCGCTGGCGGACGACAACTTCTACCCGGTAACGCTCGAGGATCTGGCGATGGCCAAGCGGCGTAAGGATCCCTCGCGGTTGCGCGAGCTCGAGGCCCTGCGGGCCGAACGGTTCGAACTGATGGAAATGCTCGCGCAGTTGCCGGAAGACACCATCTTCTTTACGCAGATCACCATGGAGGCGGCCGAGGATCCGGCGTTCCTCGATGCCATGCGCGCGGCGCGCATCAAGGGCGCGCTGATCGGCGTGGAGGCGGTTACCGAGGAGGGGCTGAAGGACGTCTACAAGGGCTTCAACCTGGCGGGCGATGACCTGGTGCAACAACTCCGGCAGTTCCGCGAGCACGGCGTGCACGTGCTCGGGTCGTTCATCTTCGGCCTGCCCAGCGACAAACCGTCGACGTTCGACGCGACGGCGGCGCTTGCGAATGCCGCCGACATAGATTTCGCGCAGTTCCTGACGCTCACCCCCTTCCCCGGCACCCTAGACTTCCTGAAGTGGGAAGAGAACGAGGCGAAGGGAGTGCCGGATGTCGACGGCGTGCCGGTCAGCCGGTACTGGCTGATTCCGCCGATTAAGCGGCCGAAGATCTTCTCGCCCCACCCGGCGATGACGGCCGAGGAGATCCGCATGGGAACGCAACGGGCCTGGGACCGGTTCTACCGGCTCGGCGCGGTCTGGCGGCGGTCGCGCTGCGTACGCTCGCTCAAGTCACGCCTCGCGTTCATGCTGGTATCGAAGCTGTACCGCCAGATGTACGGCAACACCGGCATCGCCACCGACAGCGCGCGCGTCTCCCGGGCGGCAACCTGGGCGCGGTGGCTCGCGATTCCCCTGAAGCGGCTCTTTACCGCGGAGCCGATGCCGGAGTTGCAGGTTCCGGCGCGGTCGCAGTAAACGCCCGCAGTTCAAGTACTGTCGTACCCGGCATAGGATCTTTGCGCCGGCGCTGTCGGCGTGGACGGGATCGGATGTTCATGACTGACGCCCCGCCGCGAGCAATCCGCCGCCCCGGAGTCCCCGAACTCCTGGCCCTCCTGCTGATGGTGGCCGGCACGGCCTGCGCCCCGGTCACGATCACCATCAACCCCGAATACGCGCCGCAGCGCGAGACGCCGCCGTCAAGTGAAACGGCGCCGCCAGAGGCGGATTCTCCACCGTCGGCGCCGCCACCGGGTGCCCGCCCCCCGGGAGCGCGCGGAGGGCCGCCCGGGAGAGGCGGGCCGCCGACCGGAGGGGTCTCACCCGCGGACCGCGGAGCCGCCGGCGGCTTTGCCAGGGCCGCGCCAGGCGCCATCGACGGCCCGCCGCCCCCCGCAGCGCCGGAAGTCATCGCCCGAGACGCTGGCGGCCGAGCCACTGTACGGGCAGTCCGGATCGGAGAACCGCTCCGGCTGGACGGGGTCCTCGACGAGGGAGCCTACGAGACGACCCCGTCGATGAGCGGCTTTCTGCAACAGGTCCCGGCGGAAGGAGCGCCCGCAACGGAGCGCACCGAGGCATGGCTCTTCTACGACGACACCAATGTCTACGTGGCCGCGCGCCTGTGGGACTCTTCACCGGAATCCCGGTGGGTCGCCAACGAGATGCAGCGCGACTCGTTCCAGTTGATCAACAACGAGAGCTTCAGCTTCGCATTCGACACGTTCTACGACCGTCGTAATGGCGTCGCCTTCATGGTCAATCCGATCGGCGGCTTCTTCGATTACCAGATCACCGACGAGGGCAACCCGAACAACGACTGGAACCCCATCTGGGATTCGCGGACGGGCCGCTTCGACGGCGGGTGGACGGTCGAAGCGGAGATCCCGTTCAAGTCGTTGCGGTTCGGGGGCGGTCAGCAGCAGCTCTGGGGCGTGCAGCTCGGGCGAAACATCCGATGGAAGAACGAGAGCGTCTATCTGACGCCGGTCCCCATCTCCGTCGGGCCGGGGATGTTCCGCCTGTCGGCGGCGGCGACGATGACGGGGCTCGAAGCGCCTTCCGGCAACCGGGTGTTCGAGCTGAAGCCTTACGGGATCGGTTCCCTGGAGACCAACCTGACTAGTGACACGCCGTTCACGAACCGGGGGGACGGCACCGGCGGGCTCGACGTCAAGGTCGGCATAACGCAGAACCTGACCGCCGACTTTACCTACAACACCGACTTCGCCCAGGTCGAGGCGGACGAGGCGCAGGTGAACCTGTCGCGCTTCAACCTCTTCTTCCCCGAGAAGCGCGAGTTCTTTCTGGAGGGACGGGGAATCTTCGACTTCGGACGCTCGGCCGGCCTGACTGGCGGAGTATTCCGCGCCTCGCGGCTCGGGACGGGAGGGCCCTTCGGCAGGGGGGACACGCCGCAGATCTTCTTCAGCCGGCGGATCGGACTGACCGAACCCATCCTGGGCGGCGGGCGATTGACCGGCAAGGCGGGCGCCTTCACTATCGGCGCCCTGAACATCCAGACTGACGATTCCGACATCTCGGACGGCGCGGTCTCCACCAATTTCACCGTGCTCCGCGTCAAGCGTGACATTCTGCGCCGCAGCCGGATCGGGGGCATCTTCACCGGCCGATCGATTGCCATCGACGGCAATGGCTCCAACGAAGCCTACGGGCTGGACGCCGCATTCTCGTTCTTCGACAACGTCAACTTCTACGGGTACTGGGCGCAGACCCGCACGCCCGACATGGTGGGCGACGACCAGAGCTACCAGGCGGCGTTCAACTACACCGGCGATCTTTTCGGCCTGCAGGTGGACCGGCTGTTCGTGGGGGACAACTTCAATCCGGAGGTAGGCTTCAAGCGGCGCGACGAGGGCTTCCAGCGCACGTACGCGCTGGCCCGCTTCAGCCCGCGGCCCAGGTCGATCCGGGCCGTCCGGCAGTTCCGGTGGGAAGGGAGCGTGGACTACATCGAGAATCCCGCCGGCCTGGTCGAGACACGCATCCACCTCGGCGCCTTCTCGACCCAGTTGGAGAACAGCGACGTCATCGGGATCGACATGGAGCAACGCTACGACTACGTCCCGTACGAGTTCAATGCGGCCGGCGTCGTGCCCATTCCGGTGGGCAACTACGACTACCGGAGCGTCTTCATGTCGTACGCCATGGGGCAGCAGCGACGTGTCGCGGGCACGCTTTCACTCTGGAAGGGCGGCTACTACAACGGCGACATCACCGCGATCGGGTACTCGCGGGGCCGGGTCGAACTGACGCCGCAGTTCTCCCTCGAGCCGAGCATCTCCGTCAACATGATCCGCCTCGACGAGAAGGACTACACCGCGCCGCTCGTCACGAGCCGCATCACCTACACGTTCACGCCGCGGATGTTCTTCGGGGGACTCGTGCAGTACAACTCGGTGTCCAACTCGCTCAGCGCCAACCTCCGGCTGCGCTGGGAATACCAGCCCGGCAGCGAGATGTTCATCGTGTACAACGATCAGCGGGACGTCGCGGACTTCTCGTTCCGTGACGCGCGGTGGCCGCTTCTCGAGAACCGCGCGTTCGTCATCAAGTTCACGCGGCTGTTCCGGTTCTGACGGACGAACGGGCGGGGCTGCTCGTGCAAACCCCGCCCGTCCCGAACGCACGATGCGACTTGATGCTCAGTCGCGGTAGTTGCTGACCGGCGGCAACTGCGCGCCGGTCAGATCGGCCGGCGGCTCCTCGCCCGCCACCACCGGCATGCGAAGGGTGCCGATGCCGTCGATGCTGGCCTCGACCACCTCGCCCGGCTTGAGGTAGCGATCCTCCGGGCCGCGGGTGTCCGCGGCGCCTGCCGCCGTGCCCCCCGACGTTCCGTTGTTGATCACATCGCCCGGGTAGAGCGTGATGATCGACGAGGCGTACTCGATGATCTCCCAGAGGGAGTGGATCATGTCGCCGGCCTGGGCGTCCTGAAGCACCTGGCCCCCGACCGTCAGCGTCTGGCGGAGATTCGCCATCGGGTCGCCGTAGAACTCCTTCGGCGCGATCCACGGGCCCTGCGGCGCGAAGGTGTCATGTCCCTTGCCGACGAACCAGTCGGAGCGGGTCGCGTTGCCGCCCGGCGGACGGCCCCCGCGGTCGGAGACGTCGATCGACACGATGTAGCCGAAGACGTGGTCCTGCGCGCTGGTGGCCGAGACGTACTTCGCGGTGCGGCCGATGACCGCGCCCAGCTCCACTTCCCAGTCGGTCCGGTCGCGCCCGTAGGGAATCACGATCGGATCGCCGTTGCCGATGACCGCGCCGCGGCTCGGCTTCAGGAAGAGATACGGCACGCCGCGCTCCTCGCGCCGCCGGCGCTGCTCCGCCGCCCGCTCCTCGGGGGTGGCGCCCTCGCTGACGTGGCTGTAGAAGTTGACTGCGGCGTTCAGGATCTTGCCCGGATACATGATCGGCGGGCGGGCCCGAAGGTCCGTCACGGCGTACACGTAGTCGGCCTGGTTGGCACCGGTCAGCAGGTCGTTGCCGACGACGTGGTTCACGATCTCGAACAGGCGGTACTTCAGGCCGTAGTCCCAGCGCCCGATCAGCTCGAGCATGTCCTCCGGCATCGGCACATGGCTGTAGGCGGGATCCGCCTCGAGCGCCATGGCGGCCACCTCGATGTCAATAATGAGGCTGTCGCGAAGGACGAGAACGACATGGGGTACCCCGTGGATGTCGAACGTTCCCACGTGGAACGGCTCGACCGGTTCGACCTCGGGCCCCTGCGCGAGCGCCGCGCCGGGGGCCGCCAGGGCCAAGAGTGTCGCGATGGTCAGAATGCGTCGCATGATGCTCCTCTGTAGCGGGATCCGAATCATAACGCTACTGTACATGGGCGCCGTCACGCGGCGCAGTGCGGTTGTACTCCCGCCCCGTAGGGCTGTCAAGAAACAACCCGCTCCGGACGCCCTGCGGGTGTATCCTGCAACGAGGCGCCGACCCAGGAGGAAGACGATGCACCAGCGGAATTCCGGATGGCTGCGCGCGGTGGCAATTGGATTTGCGGCCCTGGCCGTCACCGCTTCGCTCGCCCCGGCCGTGGCCCGGGCGCAGCAGGAGGCGCCCGATGGCTGGACGGTCCCTCGGACGCCCTGGGGCGACCCGGACCTGCGGGCGATCTGGAACAACGCCACCATCACGCCGCTGGAACGGCCGGGAGCGCTGGCGGACCAGGCGTTCCTGAGCGACGAGGAAGCGGCGGAGCTGGAGCGGCTCGCCGTCGAGCGGGTGAACCAGGCGAACGCCCCCAGCGAAGTGCGCACCGAGCCGTTGCCGGTTGGCGGTAATGTGGGCGCCTACAACAGCTTCTGGACCGACCAGCGGACATCGGTCGTCGGCACACAGCGGACTTCCATCATCACCTACCCCGAGAATGGCCGGCTGCCGGTGCTGACGGACGCGGCGCGCGAGCGGATCGCGTCAGCCGAGACGCGGCGCCTGGCCGACGCGCGCGACGGCCGCGTCCCCGCGGACGGACCGGAAGACATGGGCCTGAGCGAGCGCTGCCTCTGGTACCGCGGGATCCCGACGATCCCGACCGGCTACAACAACAACTTCCACTTCTTCCAGACGCCGGAGATGGTCATCATCCTGCAGGAGCACATCCACGACCTGCGGATCATCGCCCTCGACGGCCGCCCGCACCTGCCGGAGGCGATCCGGCAGTTCGCCGGCAGCTCGCGCGGCCACTGGGAGGGAGACACCCTGGTGGTGGAGACGACCAATCTGCGGCAGCCCTTCATCCGGCGGTGGGCCCGCCCGGAGCACTCGCTCTCGCGCGGTGACATGACCGACGCGACCCGCGTCGTCGAACGGTTCACCCGGGTGGGTCCTGACACGCTGGACGTCACCTTCACGGTCGAGGATCCCGGCACGTGGGTGGAGCCGTGGGAGGGCGCCCTGCCGATGACCCGGACCGACGGGCCGATATTCGAGTTCGCCTGCCACGAGGGCAACTACGGCATGTTCAACATGATGGCCGGGTCGCGGGCGGAGGAAGCCGAAGGACAGTAGGAACGTAACAGCCGGCGCACCGCTGGCGCAGAACTTCTACGGCGCGTGTTCCTGGGCGGCGCCCCCTCCCTGCTCCTCCACCAGCCGAAGCAGCGAAGAGAGATCGTCGCGGCCGAGCCCCCGGCCGTGCAGGCCGTTGATGAACTGCATCGTCACGGCGCCGGCCGGCAGCGACACCCCCAGGGTGTGCGCCAGGCCCAGCACGATGTCGAGGTCCTTGTGATAGAGGCGGCTCTCGATGCCGGCCGCGAAGTCGCGCCGCGCCATGCGGTCGCCGAAGAAATCGAGGACCCGGCTCGAGGCCATCCCGTCCAGCATCGCCTCGCGCACCTGCCCGACGTCAAGGCCCGCGCGCCGTGCCAGAGCGAGCGATTCCGCCACGCCCTGCGCGGTCACGAGAAGCAACAACTGGTGGCAGGCCTTCGTCGCCTGCCCCGCACCGTGACCGCCCATGTGGCGCACCTTCGCGCCGACGACGTCGAGCAGGGGGCGGACGCGCTCCAGTACCGCCGCATCGCCCCCCACCATGATCGACAGCGTCGCATCGCGCGCGCCGTGCGGGCCGCCCGAGACGGGCGCGTCGAGCATGTCGATCCGCCGTTCGGCCAGGGCGGCGGCGAGCTTCCGGGTGGCCAACGGATCGATCGTGCTGGTGTCAATGACGACCAAGCCCGCCTCCGCGCCGCCAGCGACACCGTCGTCCCCTAGCAGCACCTGCTCGACGTCGGCCGTCCCGGTCAGCATCGTGAAGACGACATCGCACCGCGCCGCCAGCGCGGCGGGTGACGCGGCGGCCGCCGCACCCCGCTCGACGAGCGGTTCCGCCGTCTCCGGCCGGCGCGCCCAGACGGTCACGTCGTGGCGGGCGTGCAGCAGGTTGAGCGCCATCGGGCGCCCCATCACGCCCAGGCCGATGAATCCAACGCGCATGCGATGCTCCTTCCGCAGTTCGGGGAACTCTCGCGTGAGCGTACATGACCGGCGGTGCAGCCACCGAACTGCCCTAGAATGGGAGCGACGCCGTTCAGACGGGATGCATCGCCGCTCGAATGTAACGGGCGTTTCACCACGCGCTGCCAGGGCAGGGAGGAGAACGATGAGCTGTCGACACCTCGGATACGGGCTGTTCCTTGTCACCGTCGCGATGACGCTCGCCTGCGGCGGATCGGGTCCGGCAACGAGCGACTCCCCGGATGCCGACCCGCCGCCGGATCCCTTCGCGGGGCTGCCGGGCGGGGCCGGATTCGTCTTCGATCCCACCTGGCCGAAGCCGCTGCCCGACAATCAGACGCTGGGCAACGTCGTCGGCGTCGCCGTCGACTCGCGCGACTTCATCTGGGTCCTTCACCGCCCCGGCAGCCTGTCGCAGCAGGAGGGCGGAGCGGACGACGATCCGCCGCTCGCCGAATGCTGCCGGCCGGCCCCGCCGGTGGTCGTCTTCAACCAGGAGGGCGACCTGGTCGAAGCCTGGGGTGGGCCGGGCGACGGCTACGAATGGCCGCAGTCGGAGCACGGGATCTTCATCGATCACATGGACAACGTCTGGCTGGGCGGCAACGGCGGCGACGACGCGCACATCCTGAAGTTCACGCGCGACGGCCAGTTCCTGCTGCAGATCGGCGCGCTGGGCGAGGGCCAGGGAAGCAACGACACCGCCAACTTCGGGCAACCGGCGGAGATCGACGTCGACCCCGAAACGAACGAGGTGTTCGTCGCCGACGGCTACGGCAACCGGCGCGTCGCGGTCTTCGACGGCGACACGGGCGACTACGTGAGGCACTGGGGCGCCTACGGCAACGTGCCGACGGACGATCCCTACACCTACGATCCGGACGCGCCGCCGTCACCGCAGTTCGGACGTCCGGTGCACTGCGCCACCCTTTCGGACGACGGCCGCCTCTACGTCTGCGACCGCGTGAACAACCGGATCCAGGTATTCGATAGGGACGGCACGTACATCGACGAAGTCGTCATGGCGCCGCGAACGCTCGATTTCGGCTCGGCGTTCGATGTGGACTTCTCCCCCGACCCGGATCAGGAGTTCCTCTACAACATCGACGGCATGAACGCGAAGATTTGGGTCATCTCGCGCGCGGATCTCTCGATCGTCGACTCGTTCGGCTTCGGCGGCCACCAGGCGGGCGGCTTCACGGCGGCGCACAGTCTGGCCGTCGACTCGAGCGGGAATATCTACGTCGGCGAAACACTCGAGGGGAAGCGGGTGCAACGTTTCGTCCGCCGGTAGTGCCCCCCCGCGGGCGCGTTGGAGAGTCTCGCTGGCGCGGAACGTCTGCGGCGCAAGCTGCCGGGCGGCGCCCTGCTATGATTCGCGTATGCTGACGATACGACGCTCGCCCCCCTGGATTGCCGCCGCGCTGGCCATCGCCGCCGTGCTGGTGGCGACTCCCGCGGCGGCTCAACCGGCGGACTTCGAACCGCCCCGGCTTTCCAACGGCAACCCGGACCTCAACGGCATCTGGCAAGCGCTGAACGCCGCGCACTACGACCTCGAGCCGCACAACGCGCGCCATGCGATGCAGCTGCGGGAAGGGCCGCAAGGCCCGTTGCCGGACGTGCCGGTGCTGCGCCTCGGCGCGGTCGGCGCCGTCCCCGGGAGCATGGGGTTCCTGGTCGGCGGCGGCCAGATTCCGTATACCGACGAGGCCCGCGCGCTGAAGGAGGAGAATCGCGCGAACTGGCTCGACCGGGACCCGGAGATCAAGTGCTACATGCCGGGCATCCCGCGCGCCACGTACATGCCCTTTCCGTTCCAGATCTTCCAGAACGAGGGCAACATCCTGATCGCCTACGAATTCGCCGGGGCGGTCCGCGAAGTCTACCTGGAGGATGTCGGTCCGGCGGAAACCGATTCCTGGATGGGGCAGTCGGTCGGACGGTGGGAGGGCGACACGCTGGTCGTGGAGGTGACGGGCCAGAGTGACCAGACCTGGTTCGACCGGGCCGGCAGCCATCACACCAATCAGCTCGTCGTGACCGAACGCTTCACCCTCATCAGTCCGAACCACATCCAGTACGAAGCGACGATGGAAGACCCGAACGTCTTCACCCGCCCGTGGACGATCCGAATGCCGCTCTACCGCCGGATCGAGGAAGGGGCGCGCCTGATGGACTTCAAGTGCGTGGAGTTCGTCGAGGAACTGATCTATGGCGAGTTTCGCCGGACGCCGTTGCCCCGATAGCAACCGGCCTCCGCAGGAGGTAGGCAACATGGCAGGCATGAACAACGCGCTTCGGATCGCGATCGCCCTCGGCATCGCGTGCGCGGCGGTCGTTGCTGCGGCGGGACAGGACGTCCCCCGAACCGCGAGCGGACGTCCCGACCTGTCGGGCACCTATGACACGGCGACGCTGACACCGCTGCAGCGGCCCGAAGAATTCGGCGACCGGCTGACGCTGAGCGAAGAAGAGGCTGCCGCGATAGCGTCAGGCGAGCCGGTGGCCCTGGCCGCGGCGTTCGGCATCCCGGCCGAGCGCAACATCGAATCGGCTCCGCCGACCGCGGCGCCGCCCGTCGGAGGCGACGGATCAACCGGCGCGGCCGGCGGAGTCGGCGGTTACAACACCTTCTGGATGGACCGCGGAACCTCGGCGTTTCAGATCGACGGCCAGTGGCGCACGTCGATCATCACCGATCCGCCCAACGGCCGGCGGCCGCCCCTTACGCCCGAGGCCCGGGCCGGCGCCGCTCAGTTGGCTGCCTTCTTCCGGCCCAATACCGGCACCGCCTGGTGGCTTGTCGAGAACGGCCTCGACGCCCCTGGCCCGTATGACGATCCGGAGATCCGCCCGCTCGCCGAGCGCTGCCTGCTTGGCTTCGGCTCGACCGCCGGGCCGCCCATGCTTCCGGTCCTCTACAACAACCTGAAGCGGATCGTGCAGACGGATGATTACGTGATGATCCTGGTCGAGATGGTCCACGATGCGCGCGTCGTCCGCATGAATCAGGAGCATGCGCCGCCCGAGATCCGGAACTGGCTGGGCGACTCGGTGGGGCACTGGGAAGGCGACACGCTGGTGGTGGACACCACCAACTTCACCGACCAGCCGGCCCTCAGCGGGGCCTCGCGCAACCTCCACGTGGTGGAGCGTTTCACGCGAATCGACGCCGACAACCTGCTCTACCAGTTCACGGTGAATGACCCGACCATCTGGACTGCGCCCTGGAGCGGCGAGTACGTCTGGCCGGCCACGAACGACCGGGTCTACGAGTACGCCTGCCACGAAGCGAACTACTCTTTCCGGGGTATTCTGGGCGGAGCGCGCATCCTGGAACAGGACGTGCGCGAAGGTCGGTAGACGGCTAGTGGCGGCGCCCGGAAGACGTCGTATTGCCGGGGCATGGAGGTGATGATGCTGGCAGCCCGAGCGATCGTAGCGACGGCGGTGCTGGCTCTCGGGACATCCGCGCTTATCCAGGCGCAGGAGATCCCGCGGACGCCGAGCGGGCGGCCCGATCTCTCGGGCACCTACGACATCGCCACGTTGACCCCGCTGCAGCGGCCGGAGCGCTTCGGCGACACCCTGGAGCTGTCGGACGAAGAGGCGGCGGCCGTCGCGCGGCAGGAGTTCGAGCGCAACGCTCAGCGCAACGAGGCGAGCGATCCGAACCGCGAGGCGCCGCCCGTCGGCGGCGACGGATCGCCTGGCGCGGCCGGCAACGTCGGGGGCTACAACACCTTCTGGATCGATCGGGGCGCGGGCGCCTTCCAGATCGACGGCCAGTGGCGCACGTCAATCATCACCGACCCGCCCAACGGCCGGCAGCCGCCGCGAACGGCGGAAGCGCGGGCGCGGGCGGCGGAGCGGGCCGCATCCTTCAGGCCGAACACCGGAACCGCGTGGTGGATGATCGAGAACGGCCTCGACGCTCCTGGCCCCTACGACGACCCGGAGATCCGCCCGCTCGCGGAGCGCTGCCTGCTCGGCTTCGGCTCGACGGCCGGGCCGCCGATGCTCCCGGTCCTCTACAACAACCTGAAGCGCATCATTCAGACCGACGATTACGTGATGATCCTGGTCGAGATGGTTCACGATGCCCGCATCGTCCGGATGAACCAGGACCATGCCCCGCCCGAGATCCGGAACTGGCTGGGTGACTCGGTCGGGCACTGGGAGGGCGACACGCTGGTCATCGACACGACGAACTTCAACGACACGCCGGCCTTGCGCGGCGCAACGCGCGACCTCCACGTAGTGGAGCGTTTCACGCGGATAGATGCCGACAACCTGCTCTATCAGTTCACGGTGGAGGATCCGAACGTCTGGACCGCGCCGTGGAGCGGAGAGTACATCTGGCCGACCAGCGACACGCGTGTCTACGAGTATGCCTGCCACGAAGCGAACTACTCCTTCCGCGGCATCCTCGGCGGGGCGCGCATCCTGGAACAGGACGTTCGCGAGGGCCGGGTGCCGGATCCGCCACAGTAGGCTGGATGCTGGCGGGAGCTGCCATACGACGCAGCAGGGAAACTGCAGAGAGAAGCCACAGGGGAACCGCAATGCACAAACTGTCACACGATTCGCGGCGCGTCGCGCCCTTCCTGCTTGGCCTGCTGGCCGCCGCCGGTCTGATCGCGCTAGTCGCGCCCGGCACGCCGGTGGATGCCCACCACGCCTTCGGCGCGGAATTCGATCCGAACCGCCCGGTGCTCCTGCGCGGGCCGGTGGTAAGGGTGGAGTGGGTCAACCCCCACACCTGGATCCACATGGAGGTGACCAACGAGGACGGCACCACGGAAGTGTGGATGGTCGAGGGCGGCACGCCCAACACGCTGCTGCGGCGCGGCCTGCGGCGCGACTACATCCAGCCCGGCACGGTCATCGTGGTGGATGGCTACCAGAGCAAGGACCGGACCGCTCGCGCCAACGGCCGCGACGTCACGTTCGAGGACGGCCGGAAGTTCTTCATGGGGTCGTCCGGCACCGGCGCGCCGTACGACAACCCGCAGAACCGGAACCGCTGACCGGTTAGACCGGGACCGGCCCGCGACCATCAGGTCGCACGGGCCCGCTAGCGCCCGGCCGCCGCCTCGGGTTCGTGCTAGAGTCAGGGGATCCTGATTCCGACGAGGTGATCCAATGACAATGCGTTTTTCCTGGCACGGCCCCATCGTCTGCGCCGCGTTGCTGCTGGCGCTGGCTCCGGCTGCCCTGGCCCAGTCGGGCAACGGTGGCGAAACCCCCCGGACCCCGGACGGCCATCCTGACATCAGCGGCGTCTGGGACTTCCGGACGGTCACGCCCCTGGAGCGGCCCGAACAGTTCGCCGACAAGGAGTTCCTGACCGAGGAGGAGGCGGCCGCCTACGAGCAGGAACGCGTCCTCGCGAACAACGCCGACCTGAACCGGGAAGACACGACCACCGACCGCGCCGTCGTGAACGGCACGCGGGAGAGCGCCGACCTTCGACTGGCCTACAACGACTTCTGGTGGGACCGCGGAACCACCGCGGTCGAGACACGCCGCACGTCCCTCGTCGTCGATCCCCCAAACGGCCGGATCCCATCGTTGACCGAGGCGGCGCAAGCCCGCCGCGACGAGCGGGTCCGCATCAGCCAGCGGCCGTCGGAAGGCCCTGAAGACCGGTCGCTCGCCGAGCGGTGCATCACCGGATTCAATTCGGGCCCGCCGATGTTGCCGGCCGCCTACAACATGAACGTGCAGATCTTCCAGACGAAAGACCATGTCGTGCTGCTGAACGAGATGGTGCACAACGCCCGGATCATCCCCCTCGACGGATCGACGCATGACGTGCCGCTCTGGACCGGCATGTCGACCGGCCGCTGGGAGGGCGACACGCTCGTGGTGGAGACGAAGAACTTCCTCCGGGAGACGAGCTTCCGAGACTCGAGCCAGAACCTGATGCTGACCGAACGATTCCGGCGGCTTGACGACGACACGCTGGTCTACGGCTTCACGGTGGAGGATCCGACGACGTGGACGGCGCCCTGGACGGTGGAACTGCCGATGCGGCGCAGTGACCTGCCGATCTTCGAGTACGCCTGCCACGAGGGCAACTACGGCATGGAAGGGACCCTCAGCGGCGCCCGTCACGTCGAGAGCCGCTAGACATTAGACAGTCCAGGCCGGCGCAGGATTGCGCTCCCGCGCCGTTCCACGCCTCGGCTGACGATGCCTCTAGTTTCGCGGCCCCGCGCCGCCGTCGCAGCCCTGCTGGTTGCCGCGGCGGCCGGGGCTGTCGTGTTGTACGGCGCGAACCACGCCGGACGCACCGCCCAGGATCCGCCCGCGGTCGGCCAGGACGGCAAGGACGTCGAGTGGGTGCCGACGGCGGAAGCGCTGATCGAAACGATGCTCGACATGGCGGCGCTCGGACCGGACGACGTCCTGATGGACCTCGGCTCCGGCGACGGGCGCCTGGTTATCGAGGCGGCAAGGCGGGGCGCGCGCGCCATCGGCGTGGAGTACGACGCCCGACTCGTCGCACTGTCGCGCGAGCGGGCCGCCGACGCCGGGTTGTCCGGGCAGGTCACGTTCCTGCAGGCCGACCTGTTTCAGATCGATCTCACCGAGGCCACTGTCATCACGCTCTTCCTGCTGCCGGATCTGAATCTGCGGCTCCGCCCGACGCTCCTCGATCTGGCCCCGGGCACGCGCATCGTCTCGAACACGTGGGACATGGGGGACTGGACGGCGGACGAGACGATTCAGCTCGACCCCTGCCCGGGCTTCTGCACGGCGCTCCTGTGGGTCGTCCCCGCCCGGATTGCCGGGGCGTGGACGACGGAGGACGGTGAGGACACGTTCAGATTCGATCAGCAGTTCCAGGTGGCGACCGGCACGCTCCGCCGGCAGAACGGCAACCCGTTGACGCTGGACGACGTTGCCCTCACCGGCGACGTGCTGACGTTCCGCGCCGGTGACGCCCTTTACCGGGGCGTCGCGGACGGAGACACGATCACGGGCACGGCGACGACCGGCGGAAGGCAGGCCGTTTGGACCGTAACCCGCGCGGGGCGCTAGCACCCAGGCAGGAAACGAACAGCGTATTACTATAATGAGTAGTTTTACTCAATAGAGTAAAGTTGGAAGGATGGCTACCTTCCAGCGTGCCCAGGTCGCCACGCTCGTCCGTCGGCTGGCCGAGGAGCCCAGCCGTATCATCGCGCTGTTCGGCCCGCGCCAAACGGGCAAGACGACCATCGTCCGTCAGGCGCTGCGGCAGACTGAGCGGCTTGGCCACTACGTCGCCGTCGACGAGCCGGATTCACCCACGTTCCGCCTCCCTCCACCTGCATCGCAAACGGCTATCCGATACCCGGAAGCGCGAGATTCGGAGTGGCTTGTGCGCACCTGGCAGGAAGCCCGCCGCGCCGCGGAGCGTTCTCCCAATGGATTCGTTCTCGTTCTGGATGAGGTCCAGAAGGTGCCACGCTGGTCCGACACGGTCAAGGGACTGTGGGATGCGGACCGCGCGAGAGGCCGCTTTCTGCACGTTGTCATCCTGGGATCGTCGCCGCTACTGATGCAGTCCGGACTGACCGAGAGCCTGGCCGGACGCTTCGAGCCTATCCCGGTCACGCACTGGTCATTTCCGGAAATGGCCGACGCGTTCGGCTTCGACCTGCCCTCGTACCTCTACTTCGGAGGCTACCCCGGCGGGGCCGCTATGGTCCGGGACCCGCCGCGGTGGCGCGAGTACATTCTGCGCGCACTCGTCGAACCGAATATCGAGCGCGACCTGCTCTCCATGACGCGCGTGGACAAGCCGGCCCTATTGAAGCGGCTGTTCGAGGTAGGCGCGGCGGCTTCTGGACAGATCCTGTCGTACACGAAGCTGCTGGGGCAGCTTCAGGACGCCGGCAACACGACCACCCTGGCGCGCTACATCGACCTGCTCGCCAGCGCCGGGCTTCTCGCCGGTCTGCCCAAGTACGCCAGCCGACCGCACAGGCGCGGATCGAGCCCGAAGCTGAACGTGCTCAACACCGCGTTGATGACGGCCGGCTCGGGCTACGAGTTCAACGAGGCCAGGGCCGACCGCACCTTCTGGGGGCGCATAGTCGAGAGCGCGGCGGGTGCGCACCTATGCAACACGGCCACGCCGGACATGGACGTCTACTACTGGCGGGACGGTCTCCACGAGGTCGACTTTGTGCTCAAGCGTGGACCGCGCCTTGTGGCCATCGAGGTGAAGAGCGGGCCGCACCGGGCAGCACCGCGCGGACTGGCGATGTTCGAGGAACGCTTCGAGCCCCAGCGGATCCTGGTGGTGGGCGTAGGCGGCATACCGCTCAATGAGTTCCTGGCAGCACCTGCCGCCAGTTGGCTGGAAGAGCCATGACCGTGGTTGTTCCCCGCTCCTGCACGGAGATTACTGACGACGAGAGCCAGCGGAGTGACGGCCGTGCGTCCCGGCTTCTGGAGTCCTACCGAGAGAACGCAGCCTACGTGTTGCTTGGAGATCCCGGGGCAGGCAAGAGCGTAGCGTTCGAGACCGAGTGCGCGGCCCACGGTAGTCAGGCCTGCTTGGTGACGGCGCGCGATTTTCTGACCTTCGACCTGTCTGACCATCCCGAATGGGGAGGAAAGATCCTCTTCATCGACGGACTTGATGAGGTGCGGACCGGCGCACATGACGTACGTACGCCATTCGACGCGATCCGTAGGAAGTTGGACAGGCTGGGGACACCCCGCTTCCGCCTGTCCTGCCGCGAGGCGGACTGGCTCGGTGCGAACGATCGGGCCAACCTGAGCACGGTATCTCCCGACACCCACGTGACGGTACTGCGCCTCGATCCGCTCACGGACGACGACATCGAGCTGATTCTGGAATCTCTGGTGGACGATGCCGGGGAATTCATGGCAGTGGCGCGCGAGAAGGGAGTCGATGGACTGCTCAGGAATCCTCAGTGCCTGGCCATGTTTGCAGAGGTGGTCGGGGACGGGAGGGGCTGGCCCGCGAGCCGTCTGGATCTATTCGAGGCTGCCTGCCGTAAGTTGGTTCGCGAACACAACGATGAACACCTCGCCGCGACGCAGTCCAGTCCGGGCGCGCAGGTTGCCACGCCGCAGCCGACGGAGGAGGCCCTGCTCGACGCCGCGGGACGTCTGTGCGCGGTTCAGCTCATTGCCGGCATCGCGGGTTATGCGGTGACGCCAGTAGCGGCGGACGTCGACTATCCCGCAGTCGACGAATGCACTCCTGAACGGGACGGTACGAGCGCCCCCGTTCACGATGTCGGCTGCCGCCTGGGGGAGCTGCGGCGCGTGCTCGCGACGAAGTTGTTCAGCGCGCACGCATCCGGGCACTTCCGTCCGGTACACCGTCACGTCGCCGAGTTTCTCGGCGCCCGGTACCTCGCGCGGTTGATCGGTGGAAGCAGTGCCGACCGACGAAACGTCGGAGGCGGCCTCCCGTGCGGGCGTGTCCTTTCGTTGTTGACGGGCCACGACGGCGTCGTCGTGACGGAGCTCAGAGGTCTGTCCGCGTGGATCGCGGCGCACTCGCGGTTCGCCCGCAGCGATCTCATCGAGCGGGATCCCATTGGCGTCGGGCTGTACGGGGACCTGCACCGATTCTCAGCAGAAGAGAAACGCGCGCTTCTGGAATCCCTGCGGGTCCAAGCGTCCCGTCTGACTTCGGTTTTCGACGCAACCGGGTCCTTCAGTACGCTCGCCGGCACCGGCATGGAGCCAGTCTTCCGCGAGATCTTGACGGATCCCAGTCGATCCGACGATCACCAGGAATTCGTGTATTTCGTATTGCGGATTCTAGCCAAGGGCAAATCCATGCCCGGACTCTCCGGGATTCTCGTCGACGTTGTCCGCGACGAGACACGATGGCCCGGAGTCAACGAGGCAGGTCTCGATGCATTCATCCGTAGCCAGGCGGACGAGCGAGGGAAGACCGCCGCGCTCAAGGAGCTTCTCGTCGACGTGCGGTCGGGCCGCGTGAGAGACCCTGACGACGAGCTTCTCGGAACCCTCCTCGGGCGGCTCTACCCCGACGATTTGCCGCCGTCGGAAGTCTGGGACCATTTCTTCACACCTTCGGAACAGGAACTCTTTGGCGCGTACAGGTCGTTCTGGTGCTGGGACCTTCTGGACAAGTGTTCGGACACCGAGGCTGCAGAGCATCTCGACACGCTGGCGGCGAAGCTTGACGAGCTGCGGCCGGATATGCAGCACCGGGTGTTGGGAGAGACACCCCTGGCGCTTCTGGCGCGTGCACTGCACGCGCACGGCTCTCGGATCGCAACGAGGCGTCTGTACGATTGGCTCGGAGTCGGACTGCCTGCCACAGAACTTGGCTGTCCGAGTACGAGTAAAGGGGCGCGGCAGATTCGGGTCTGGTTCGAGCAGCACGCCGAAATCCAGAAGGCCGTGTTTGCCGAAGGTGTCAAGCGGTACGCCGCAACGGACAACCGTGAATGGGCGGTCGCGTTGCACGGGGTGTTGCGCCACCTGTATGGCGCGACGCTTCCGGCAGACTTCGGCGCGTGGTGCCTGGACCAGGCGATTGCAGCGACTGACGAGCGCGTCTCGAGAATGTACCTTGAGCGTTCCCTTGCCGCCCTGGCCGACCGGACCGGCGATGAGGGACTTTCTTTGGAAGTCCTGTTCGAACGTACGAAAGGCCGTCTAGATCTGGCAGACATCGTCAACAAGTTGGGGACGTGGCCACTCGACGGGCATCTTGAGCTAGTGGCCCGCATCCGCGACAAGCAGCCGGACCAGGAAAAGGTCGAACGTGAACGCCGGGAGTGGATCGAGCACTTTCGCTCCCAGGAAGCCGCATTGCGCGCAAATCGGGGTTCCCCGGCGCTGCTTCATGGAATCGCGCTCGCCTACTTCGGAATCGCAGTGGACGCAATCGGCGACGATCCGATGGCGCGGCTGGCCGGCTGCCTTGGCAATGACCGGCGCCTGATTGAAGTGGCGCTGTCGGCTTTCCGACGGGCAATACACCGCGATGATCTGCCAGACGTTGCCGAGATCATTCGTCTGGATGCTCAGGGCAAGCTGCACTACCTGGCGCTGCCGGTCCTTGCCGGCCTTGCGGAAACGGACCGCGCGGCGACCGAGGCCCTCTCGAATCTGAACGACAGGCAGGTCGGGATAGCGCTGGCGTTCCGCACCTTCGGCGTGTCCGACGGCGCATCCATGTGGTACCGGCGTTTCCTGGCCACGCGGCCCGATGTGGTGGCCGACGTGCTGGTGAAATGTGCGTCAGCGAGGATTCGGAACGGCGGCAAGCATGTTCCAGGCGCTTACGAGCTCGCACACGATGTCCGGCACGCAGATGTCGCCAGAATCGCTTGCTTGCCGCTACTGCGCGCATTCCCGACGCGCTGCACCCTCAAGCAGCTCGACGCGCTGGACGAGCTGCTGTGGGCGGCAATTCAGCACGCTGACGGACGAAGTCTGCAGGATCTGATTGTGGAGAAACTGGCCCGCAAGAGCATGAACGCCGCTCAGCGCGCCCGTTGGTTGATGTGTGGTGTCATTGTTGTGCCGGGCAGGTACGAGCAACAGTTGTGGGACTATGCACATGGGCGAGAGCGGAGAATCCGACAGGTGGCCGCCTTCATGTGTCCGGATCATCCCGGACGATTCTCGGATGGTGGCCTGGGCACGTCGGCGTTGCAACTCCTGGTGAGTCTTCTTGGAAGTTGGTGCGGCCCTGAAGATCGGTCTGGCGCCGGCTTTGTCACACCTGTCATGGATGCATCTCGCGGTGTAGGCAGTTTCATTGGAGAATTGGCCACACGGTCCGGCCCGGAGGCAGGCGCGGCCCTGGACGCGCTGGCGTCCGATCCGGCTCTGTCGCGCTGGCGTCCAGCGCTGATCCGGGCATGCGACGAACAGCACGTGGTCTACAGGGACGCCGCCTACCGGCATCCGGACATCGGGCAGATCTGCCGCACGTTGAACGACGCGTCGCCGGCGAACGCCGGTGACCTGGCGGCGCTCGTCGCGGACCGACTGGAGGAAATCGGTGTGCAGATCAGGAACGGCAACACCGACGACTGGCGGCAGTACTGGAACGAAGATCCGCACGGTCGGCCCACAGAACCGAAACCCGAGAACTCGTGCCGCGATGCGCTGCTATCGGACCTGCGGCAGCGCCTGCCGGAGGATGTGGACGCCCAGCCCGAGGGGCACTACGCGAACGACAAGCGGGCGGACATCCGCATCTCGTGCGGGGGCTACCAGGTGCCGGTGGAGATAAAGAAAGACGCGCATCCCACGTTGTGGAGTGCCCTTCGCGATCAGTTGGTCGCACATTACGTACGCGATCCCGAGACGGACGGCTACGGCATCTATCTGGTGCTCTGTTTTGGCGACGACGAGCGCGGGCGACTACGAACGCCGCCACCGCCATCCGGTACTAGCCCGCGAAGTCCAAGTGAGCTGAAGGAACGCCTGGAGGCCACGCTCACGCGGGACGAGAAGCGCAAGATCGCGGTTTGCGTGATGGACGCCAGTCCCGGCGGCCGCGGTTCGACGCCCTCCGCCCCGTGATGCCATCGGAACCGCGCGAGGCCGCCGGTTCCTTGGCGCAATCCCTTGCCGTCGTAGAATTGCCTATGCGTATCGCACCCGTCATCACCGCATCCTGTCTGCTCCTTGGGGCCGCGGGTCCGGCCGGCGCGCAGCATCCCGACATCGACCGGGAAGTGGAGCGTCTCGTACCGCAGATCACCGAGATTCGGCACCACATTCACGAGCATCCCGAGCTCGGCAACCGCGAAGTGGAAACGGCGGCGCTGGTGGCCGACCACCTGCGAGAGCTGGGGTTCGACGACGTGCGGACCGGGATCGCGCACACCGGCGTGGTGGGGATCCTGCGCGGGGGCAGGCCCGGGCCGGTCATCGCGGTCCGCGCCGACATGGATGCCCTCCCGGTTACCGAGGAGACCGATCTGCCGTTCCGGTCGACCCGCCGCACGACCTATCTCGGACAGGAAGTGGGGGTCATGCATGCCTGTGGCCACGACGTCCATACCGCGGTGCAGTTGGGCGTGGCCTCGATCCTCAAGGCGCTTCAGGACGACCTGCCGGGCACGGTGATGTTCATCTTTCAGCCGGCCGAGGAAGGGCCCCCGCCGGGCGAAAAGGGCGGCGCGGCGCTGATGCTCGAGGAAGGGGTCTTCGACGAACTTCGCCCGGAGGCGATCTTCGGGCTGCACGCCAGCGCCCATCTCGATGTCGGCAAGGCGGTCTACACGCCGGGCGGCGCGCTGGCGGCGGTCGACCACTTCCGGGTCACCATCCGGGGCCGCCAGTCGCATGGCGCGGCGCCCCACCTGGGCGTCGACCCGGTGGTGATGGCGGCCCAGGCGGTCTCCACGCTGCAGACGATTCGGTCACGCAACCTGCCGCCGCTGGCGCCGAGTGTGGTGACTGTCGGAATGATCCGGGGCGGCACCCGTTTCAACATCATCCCGGGCGAAGTCCGCCTCGAGGGGACGGTGCGCACCTATGACCCCGAGGTTCAGAACACCGTGGAGCGCCGGATGCGGGAGATCCTGGATGGCGTTACCCGCGCCGGCGGCGGATCGTTCGAGCTCGACTACGACCGCATTACGCCGGTGACGATCAACGACCTGACGCTGACCGAACGGTCCGTGCCGAGTCTCCGGGATGCCCTGGGCGCGGACAACGTCGCCGTGGCCGACCCCTGGATGGCAGGGGAGGACTTCTCACTGTTCGCGAACGAGGTGCCGGGCTTCTTCTACCTGCTGGGAACGCTCGCGCCGGGCACGACGTCCGGCGATCACCACTCACCCACGTTCCGCGCCGACGACAGCGCCCTGCCGATGGGCATGCGGTCGATGGCCTACTTGCTCTGGGACTATCTGCACGAGCGGAGCGGCCCGTAGCAGCCCGTGGTGAAATCCCGGCTACGTTCGAGCGGCGATGCATCCCAGAGCTGCCTGCTAGGATCCGCCGCGAGGAGGGGCGTCAGATGAGAACGAATCGTCACTTCCCCACCGCGGTTGCCGGGAGGCTCGCGGCCATCATCATTCTGGCGCCGACGTACGCCATGACCGTCACCGCACAGGACCGCATGCCGCCGATTCCGGAAGCGGAGATGACCGAGGCCCAGCGTGCCGCCGTCGAGGAGTTCAAGACCGTCCGCAACCGCACCAGCGTCGGCGGTCCGTTCGTTCCCCTGTTGCGGAGCCCCGAGGTGATGAGCCGCGCCCGCAACGTGGGCGACTACGCCCGCTACCAGACGGCGCTCCCGCCCCGGCTGAGCGAGTTCGTCATCCTGCTGACCGCGCGTCACTGGACGCAGCAGTACGAATGGTACGTCCACGCGCCGATCGCCGAGCGCGAGGGACTCGACCGCGCCATCATCGACGCTGTCGCCGACGGACGCCGCCCCATCGACATGGCGGATGACGAAGCGGCGGTCTACGACTTCGTGCGGGAGCTGTTCCGCACCCAGGGTGTGAGCGATCCCACCTACGCCCGGCTCGTCGACCATCTGGGCGAGCGCGGCGTCATCGACACCATCGGCATCATGGGCTACTACCAGCTCCTCGCGATGGTGATGAACACCGCCCGGACCCCGCTCCCCGAGGGAGTGGAGCCGCCGCTGCCGGCGTTCCCGCGCTAGCGTTCGAGTCCGCTCGTAACAAGCGTGAAGGCTCGCTGCTTGCGAGCGTGCGCACCGCGTGCCGGATGTCGCGAACGCGTGCATCCATGACGCTAGGACAGCGTCAATGCGCGGGAAACAGGGGCTACCCTGGGTCCGTCAGTAGATGGCGACCGGGACGACGGTCGATCCGGTTGCGCCCTGAAGCTTGAGGGGCTGGACGACGAAGGCGAACTCGTAGACGCCGGCGGCGGCCAGCTCGTCCAGCTTCATCCGCTCGACGAGGTGGATGCCGTGGACGACCAGGGCCAGTTGATGGATCGGTAGCGACAGGTTCGGGTCGGGGTTGGGAGAGACCTCCACCGGCTGATTGTCGGCGCCGAGGATCATCGGGTCGTGCTCGATGAGCCATTCGGCCGCAGCGACTCCAATGCCGGGGTTCGTCGCCATGAAACGCTCGCCGTCGGTCTCCCAGAGCACGCCCCATCCGGTGTGAATCAGCACTGCGTCACCTGTTTCCAGCGACACGCCCTGGCGGTCCAGCGCCTGCTGCAGGTCGTCGACCGTGATCTCGTAGGTGTCCGGCAGCATGTCGACGCCCTTGAGCGCGGCGACGTCGATCAGGACGCCTCGCGTCATCAATGTGCCGACGCCCTCGACGCCGAGCCGCGTGAAGCCGGTCCGGGTAATCACCTCGTTCATGTCGACGCAGTTGTAGAGGCTGTCGCCGATGGTCTGGTGTGGGAAGGCGTCGAACTGCGTCCCGACCTGACCCATTTCCGCCACCACCAGCTCCTCGTTCGATCCGCGCCGGTTGCTTTGCGGGTTCATCGTCGTCGGTTTCATGTAGACGTCGAAATGCCGGGCGCCGAGCGGCATCCCACTATGCAGCACCTGTCCCAACTCGATCACACGCCCCTCCCGGATCAGGCCCGCCGCGCGCAGCACCGACTCGGGGCCCATATGGTTGGCGGCGCCGCGCGTGTCGTTGGCGCCCCACTTCGACGGGCAGCGTTCCGCCTCGGAGGGCAGCGACCACGACTGCGCATGCGCGGCCGGCGCGAGAGCGAGTGCGCCGGCGAACAGGGTGAGCAGTGGCAAGAAGGCGATCGGGGCAAGGTGAAGTCGCACGGCGTTCCTCCTGGAGACGTGGGTTCCGACTCTGCCACGCGGCGGCGACGGCGTCAACGGGCCGGATCGGACATAATCACGCGACTCGGCTGAGGGAGATCGACACCATGACACGACGGCGATTGGCGGGAACCAAGCTCCTCGGAGCGTTGGGCGTGCTGGCCCTGTTGGCCACGGGCACGCTGTCCGCGCAGGGCGACGGCGGCTGGACCCACTGGGGCGGCGACGAAGGGAGCTCGCGCTACGCGCCGTTCGATCAGATCAACGCGGGGAACTTCGAGGACCTCGAGGTGGCGTGGGTCTGGCGTGGCGACAACTACGGCCCGCAGGTCGACAACGTCATGCGTTCGACGCCGATCTACGCCGAAGGCAAGCTGTTCGGCGTCGCCGGCTACCGGCGCCAGGTGATCGCCATGGACCCGGAGACGGGCGAGACCCTCTGGACCTTCCGCGAGCCGCCGACGAAGCGCTGGGCGGATTCGATGCGCAAGAACTACGGCAAGGGCGTCGCCTACGATCAGGTGAACGGGGAGGGGCGCATCTACGTCGTCACCCCCGGCTTCTTCCTGCACGCGCTCGATCCCGACACCGGTAAGCTGATCTCCGGCTTCGGCAACAACGGGACCGTCGATCTGCTCGCCGACTTCGGCTACGAGTACCACCCGACGAACGGCCTGCCGTCCGAGGTGGGCTACATCACCAATTCGTCACCACCCATCGTCGTGAACGGCGTCGTCGTGGTGGGGAACTCGCACGAACAGGGCTACCGCCAGACGCGCCACGAGAACGTTCCGGGACACGTGCTGGCGTACGACGCGGCGACCGGAGAGCACCTGTGGAAGTTCAACGTGATCCCGCAGTCGGAGAGCGAGTTCGGCTTCGACACGTGGGAGAACGACGCGTGGCAGTGGACCGGCAACGTGTCGGCGTGGGCGCCGCTGTCGGCCGACTCGGAGCTCGGGCTGGTCTACGTCGTGACCGACCCGCCGACCAACGACTACTGGGGCGGGTTCCATCCGGGCGACAACCTGTTCGCCACCAGCATCCTGGCCCTCGACGTCCGGACCGGCGAGCGGCAGTGGCACTTCCAGACGGTGCATCACGATATCTGGAACCGGGACAATCCGACCGCGCCGAACCTGCTCGACGTCACCATCGACGGCCGGCGGACGCCGATCCTCGTGCAGACGACGAAACAGGCGTTCGCCTACACGTTCAACCGGGAGACGGGCGAGCCGATCTGGCCCATCGAGGAGCGCCCGGTGCCGCGCGGCCATGTACCGGGGGAGTGGTATTCGCCGACCCAGCCGTTTCCGACCAAGCCGCCCGCCTACGACCTGCAGGAGGTGACCGAGGACGATCTGATCGACTTCACGCCGGAGCTGCGGCAGCAGGCGCTCGAGATCCTGAACCAGTACCAGTACGGGTCGATGTTCATGCCGCCGCTCCATCCCGACAACGACCTCGGGAAGCGCGGCGCGATCCACTGCCCCGGTCCGGGCGGGGGAACCAACATCACCGGTGGCACGTCGGCCGACCCGGAGACCGGCGTCCTTTACGCCTCGTCGATGACCTTGTGCGCGGCCCCCATCCTGACGCCCGGCGAAGAGGGTGACGCGGCGGATCCGAATCCCGTCGGCCGGACCATCGCGAAGTACGCGACCGACAACGGGTTCCTGCAGGGGCCGCAGGGCCTGCCCCTCTTCAAGCCGCCCTACGGCCGGATCACCGCCATCGACATGAACACCGGGGAGACGCTGTGGATGATCCCCAACGGCGATACGCCCGACGCGATCCGGAATCACCCGGCGCTTGCCGGCGTGGACCTGCCGAACACCGGCGTGCGGAGCCAGTCGCTCTCGATCGTCACCCGGTCATTGTTGATGTACTCGGAGGGAAGGGGCGGCCGCCCGCTGCTCTACGCGGTCGACAAGCGGACCGGCGACCAGCTCGGCGCCGTCGGGATCCCGGCGCCGGCCACCAGCATCCCGATGAGCTACATGCACGAGGGGCGCCAGTACATCGTCATCCCGATCGCCGGCGGGCCGGATCGATATCCCGGCTCGCTGGTCGCCCTGCGTCTGCCCGAGGCCTGATCGGCGCCCCATCGGGCGCATCTCCACCTACCCCGACGTCGCAGCGTCGATCGGCGCGGTCTGTCAGGCGATCTACCGAAACACGTCGTCGAGGTGGAGCTCGAGGCCGACGAGCAGCGGCGACCGGAGTGTGTCTCGCCGGCCGAAGGTCCGGCTGAGCGCCAGCCGGCCCGCCTTTCGGTGATGGATGGAGACGATCTCGGCCATCGGGTCGACCAGCCAGTACTCCGTCACGCCGTGTCGGTCGTAGAGCTCGCGCTTGACTCCCCGGTCCCTGTCGGCGGTCGACGGCGACAGAATCTCGATCAAGAGGTCAGGCGCACCCTGCACGTTTTCGCCCCCGCTCAGGAGATGCTCGCGTTCCCGGGAAACGAACAGCAGATCCGGCTGTACGACGTCGGTGTCGGACAGCACAACATCGCAGGGAGCGAGCAAGAGCTTCCCCAGTTCGTGGTCGAGGATGAACTGGGTCAGCTTGTAGTACAACCGCCCTTGCACCTCCTGGTGCCTGATGTTCGGGGCTGGAACCATGATCAGATCCCCGCCGAGGAGCTCGTAGCGCTCGTCCTCCGGTGTGGCGCGGTAGTCCTCGTACGTGAACCTGGCGACGGGTTGTGCGGTGGCCAAGTCGGTGTTCTCCGGTTCTTCGATGATAGCGGGTTAGCGACACTCGCGGGAGAACACCTCAGACTCGATCACCACCCCGCAGACGTGGCTGGTGTACTCGAACGGATCGCCGTCGTAGAGAACGAGATCGGCGTCCTTGCCCACTTCGATGGAGCCGACCCGGTCGTCGATTCCGAGGATTCGGGCGGCTCCCAGAGTGACCGCCTCCAGCGCCCCTTCCCGGCCCAGGCCGTTGGCGGCGGCGATGGCGGCTTCCCAGAGCAGCACGCGGGTCTTGGGCACGTAGTCCTCGAAGCCGGTCTGGATCGCGAACGGGATGCCGGCCTCGGCGAGCATGCCGGCCGTCTCGAACGACGCGTTGCGGACGCGGCTCATCGGCGGGTGGACCACGACCGGCACGCCCGCCTCGCGGATCTCGTCCAGCAGCAGGTACGACTCGGCGGCCCCGTCGAGCACGAGATCGAAGCCGAACTCGCGCTGCAGGCGGAGCGCCGCCGCGATCTCGGTGGCGGTGTTGGCGGTGACGAGCAGGGACAACTCGCCGTCGAGCACGCGAACCAGGGCCTCCTTGGCCAGATCGGGAGCCGGCGGCTGCGGGTCGTCCGGCCCGCCCGACGCCGCCCGGCGGGCCTGTTCCTGGTAGGCCTGGGCGCCGATCAGGGCGCCGCGCAGCATGGCCACCCCCTTGGAGGAAGTCCCCGGCGAGTCGAAGTTCGACGTCACCGCGTTGCCCAGGGTCGCCGCCAGCATGCGCGCCGGCACGATGACCGCCTCATCCGTGTTGCTGCCGCGGGGCTTGACGATCATCGTCTGCCCGCTGATCAGGGCTCCGGGGCCATGGCCGGTATGGAGCGTCGTGACGCCGTAAGACCGCACCCACTCGACCAGGGTCTCGGCCGCGTCGTACGCGTCGATGGCGCGCAGCTCGGGCTGAATCGGCGCCGACCGATCCAGTTGATCCTGGTCGCGCACCGGCCCGACGTTGCTGTTCAGGGCGCCGGCCAGGCCGACCACGGAGTGGGCGTCGACCAGGCCGGGGGTTACGACCGCGGCTTCCAGCACTTCGACCCCGGCCGGAATATCCGCGTCGGCGGCCGGGCCCACCCAGTCGATGGCGCCGTCGGCGCCGGCAATGACGACGGCGTCCTCCATCACCGGCCCGGAGACCGTGTGCAGCGTCTCGGCCCGGACCGCCACCTGGCCGGATGCCGCCGGCGCGAGGCTGCCCACGAGGGCCACGGCCAACGCCACGACCAGAGCCGGCAGCGGCGCGCGCGCCTGTCGCGTCCGCCGGCGGCTCACAACCCCTCTCCCGCCAGCAGCTCCCGAAGCGCTGCTTCTTCTTCCGCCGACAGGCGGTAGACGTTGTGCCCGCCCACCGCGTAGCGGCGATGCTCCGGATTCGACCGGTCGAAGATCTGCCGGCCCTCGACCCAGGTCTGCTCCACCTTGGTATAGACGCTGAACGGATCGCCCGACAGCACCACCAAGTCGGCGTCCTTGCCCGCTTCGAGGGAGCCGATGCGGTCCTCGAGGCCGAGCATGCGCGCCGGCGCCAGGGTCAATGCCTCCAGAGCCGCGTCACGCGACATGCCGTTGCGAACCGCGATGGCCGCGCCGCGCAGGAGGAGCCGGGAGTCGGTAATGAAGTCGTCCGTGTTGAACGCCACGTCGACGCCGGCCTGCTCCAGGATCGCACCGATCTCCAACGACCAGTCGAGCGTCTCCTCCTTGCCGCCCGGCGCGTCGATGAAGGTGATCGAAACCGGCACGCCGGCCGCGGCGATCTCGTCAGCCAGCTTCCACGACTCGGTGCCATGCTGGATCACGACGCGGAAGCCGAACTCCTCCCGCAGGCGCAACACCGTGGCGATGTCGTTGTGGCGGTGCGTATGGTGCTGGACGATGCGCTCGCCGGCCAGCACCTCGGCCAGTCCCTCCATGCGCAGGTCGCGCGAGTCCGGCTCGTCGCGATCCGCTCCGGCGCCCTCCCGTTCCAGCCAGGCCTGGGCCTCGTGGTAGAGGCCACGCACGAGCGCCGCGGACCTCGCCCGTGTGCCCGGAAACGGCGGTCCGCTCATCGAGTTCGTGCCGTTCGCCATCTTCATGCCGCCGCACACGTCGGTCGCCGGGTCGTCGCAGAACAGCCAGTCCTCTATCGTGCGGCCTCCGTCACGGAGCTTGAGATAAGTCGTTTGGCCTGACATCAGGTGACCCGAGCCGGGCATCACGTTCACGGTCGTGATGCCGCCGGCCCGGGCGCGCCAGAAACCGTCGGAGGCGATGTCGATGGAGTCCAGCGACCGTACGTCGGGGTGCAGCGGCGATGATCGGTCGCCGCCCGACGCGGAACCGACGTGGGAATGGCTGTCGACGATGCCGGGCATCAGCCACTGGCCCGACAGGTCGTGCTCTACCGCCCCTGCCGGCGTCGCCACTTCCGGCCCGCCGACCTCGACAATGGACCCGTCGCGGACGACCACGACTCCCGATTCGATGGGCGGAACCGCAATCGGAACGACGTAGGCCCCACGGAAGACCTGCACCTCGTCCTGCGCCGCCGCGGGCGGCGGCAGCGCCAGGACGACCAGCGCCAGGGCCAGGGCCAGGGCCAGGACGCGCGTAGGGAAGCGTTGCTGCATGGCGGGCTACTGCCCGCCGCCGGCTGCCGCTTCAAGGACGCGTGCGCCGCCCAGCATGATGGGCATCGAGACGTGTCCCTCGTGGCAGGCGTACTCCCACTTTTCGCCGTCGAGGAACTTCATCGGAACCTCGAAGGTCCACGGGGCGGTCCAGGTCTCCGGGTCGTCGATGGTCGCCTCGTAGAGCAGTGTCTCCGCGTCGACGCGCGTGAGGCGCTCGGTAAGGCGCATCGCGCCGCTGGTCGTACGCCACTGCCGGCGCGCATCGAAGTTCGCGGTCTCGATGACGAGCGTGTCCCCGTCCCAGTGCCCGCGCGATTCACCGGACCACTGCAGCAGGTCGTGCATGGGCCGCCCGTCGAGCGGGACGACCCGCACCGTGTTGACCATCTCGGTGACGAGGGCCACCGTGTCGGGTGTCTGGAACAACTGCATGTTGTTGTTGTAGGCGCTCGGCGTCATCGGCGGTCCGGCGTTGAAGCCGAGGATGCAGCGGTCGTAGGTGCTGAAATCGAGCCAGGAATCGGCCGGCTGGTTGCGCCGGTGTTCGGAATAGGCCTCCGCCCGCGCCTGTCCCTCCGCCGTGCGCGGCGGGTAGCGTCCGGTCGGCGGATCGACGATCAGCGACGTCCGCCCCGTAGTCACCGCTTCGAGTCCCTGATCGAGCCAAGTGTGGTTGTAGGAACCGTTGCCGCCGTCCGGCCGGCGGTCGACGTTCTCGCCCGCCACCGTCCGCTGCGCCGGCAGGTTCAGGAAGTTGTTCAGCCGGTCGAGCGCCTGCTGCTCGAGGTCGGCCACCTCCTCTTCGGTCAGGAACTCCTGGTCAGCGAACTGCTCGGGACGCTCCATGCGCGTGATGCTGCGGTAGTCCCAGACGCCGGTCAGGTCCGGCTGGCCCCAGGCCGTTCGGGGCACGTCGTCCTGCGCGGCGACGGGCGCGGCGATCAACGCCACACCGATCGCAACCGCCAACGCCGTCAGTCGATAGGTCGTCATGGCTTCGCCTCCTCTTCCACGATGTCCAGCGGCTACTCCGCGAGCGGGTGGGGCCGGAGCTGGAAGTGAATAATCGAGCTCCGCGTGCCCTTGCCGCCCTCGATGTGCCAGTTCAGGTTCGAGCCGTAGTTGGCCCAGAGGCCGCGGCCCTTCCAGCCGGCGTCCGGATCGTCAATCCGCCCGTCGAGACCACGCGAGTAGAACCCCAGCGGGTAGGGTACGCGCAGCACTACCCACTCCCCCGTCTCGGGCAGCAACGCCAGAACCGAATCCGACCCGGATCCGGGCGCCATCGGCACGTTCGGGCCGAGGCCCAGCGTGTCGAACTGATCGACCCAGTTGTAGTAGTGGTAGTCCGCGCTCCCCGGATCGGCCACCCCCTTCATCTGGGGACCGGGCGACGGGTAGAGCGTCCAACCCTCCGGACAGTGCTGGCCGGTCGCCTCCGGACCGTTCAGCACCGCGCACTTGCCGCGGTCGAAGCTGGCCATGTGGCCGCTGCCCGAGAGCGCCGTCCAGATGAGACCGTTCCGGTCGACGTCGACGCCGCGTGGCGCGTGCCCGGTCTGGGCCGGATCGACCGCCGGGTTCTCGATCGACGGCGGCTCGAATACCTCCGCGATGCAGGTCTCGGGAGGATTATCGCCCCGGTCGAGGCGGACGAGGCGGCCCGGGAATGGACCCGTCCGCGCGATCCAGGCGGAATCGTCCACGGGACTGGCAATGATCCCATAGGCGAATCCGGCGATGCGCGTGTCGCGCGAGGCGTCGACCGGCTCGTTGGGTTCGTTCCAGGGACGCGTAATCCGGCCGTCGCCGTTGGTGTCGATCACGGTCGGACACCAGCCCTGGGACGCGCGCTCGTCACCCGTCTCGTCGTACAGTTTGGTGTCGAGCCATCCGACGACGTTCGGGTCGCCACTCAGCCAGAGCGTATCCTGCTCGTCCTCGCCGAACTGCAGGTGGTGGGTGCCGTAGCAACTGTCGATAAGCGTGAACGACTCGGAGGACGGATCGTAGTACGAGATCTGCCGCCCGCTCCGGTCGACCGGGAAATACTGCGCCGAGGGGTGCATCGACCCCTGCTTGCACCAGTCCGGATTGTCGCGCCGGCGCACCGTCGAGGTCATCCAGACCCTTCCGTCGGCGTCCATCATCGGGTTGTGCGGGTTGGCCGGAGCATTGAAGATCACCTCGTCCGCCCACGTCGGCGACGGCTCGAAGCCCGGCTCGGTCGGGAAGAACGACGGGACCATTGCCTCGGGCTCGCGCAGCGGGATCTTCAGCTCCATCGACTGGTGGCGGGCCGGATCGGTGACCACGAGCGTGTCGTGCGTGATCGACACGCCATACAGCAAGCCGTTGCCGTTGACGGTCGGATCGCGCTTGTCGGTCGTAATCTCGTCATGGATGTAGGACGTCTCGCCGCCCCACTCCCACATCGTGAGCACCAGGTTGCGCTCGACACCCCGCGGACGCGGCGGGGCCGGGGGCACCTCGCCGGCGGCGATCCGGTCGCTCCAGTCCGCATACATCTCCAGGCCGCGCTGGCGGCCGAACCGGTTCATCACCGCGCTCATCTGCCGGCCGCGCTGGCCGAACAGCAACCGGTGATCCCATGCCGCGACGGTCGAATCGAAGTCCGTCAGGTGGCTGGTGTCGAACGTGAAGCGATTGCCCATCTGGTGGCAGAGCTGGCACCCCTGCTTCGTGAGGTCGACCCACGCGGCCTGGCTGCGGAGATTCTCCGCGATGCCGTTCCCTTCCGGGCCGGTTCCGGGGAACTCGCTCGGCGGCGGCGGCTCGAGCAACGAGTACCAGTAGTTCGCGGGATAGACCTGCGCCGCTTCCGCCGGCGTCGCCGCGGGTGTCGCCTGCAGCGTGAGCGTCTCGCCGGGCTGGGCGGTCACCGGCTCGGAGTCGACCAGACCGTAGCCCCGCACCCAGACGCGGTAGGACGCGGCCGGCAGGTCGGGAACGAGAAACCGACCGTCGTCGCCGGTCACGACGATCTTGCGGAACCGGGTGTCGAGGTCGTCGGTCTCGGCGATCACCCAGATGCCCGCCTCCGGACCGGCGGGGCTCTGCACGACACCAGCCAGGTCTTCACCGTCGGCCGTCAGGTCCGGCGGCTGGACCGCGCCGGGCGTGGCGGCAAAGGCTAGGACGGCAGCGGCAGCCGCTCCCAATCCACCAACCATGAACCGTCCGATCCTCTTCTGGCGCCTCATCTGTTTCCCCCTCCGGGCGTCGCTCCACTGCGCGCTTCTGCCGTACCTCGCTGAGCTCTCGCCGCAGAAGTTCCGCGCCAGCGGAACTTCCAGCGCGCCCGCAAGGGCGCGCTTGCGCCATTCTGCAACGACTGCGCCGCCTGATCCAAGCACGGACTGCCAGTTGCGGGCCGCGGGAATCGCCGTAGAATAGAGTCGCGACCGTACGGGGGGCCGAATGGGGCCGCCACCGCGACCCGGAGCAAGAATCATGACCAATCAGCAGCGACTGTGGGTGGCCGCGATGGCCATCGCAATGATCCCGTTGGGCGTCGCCGACACGGCCGCCCAGGACTGGCCCCAATGGCGCGGCCCGGCGAGGGACGGCGTAGCCAGCGGGTTCGACGTTCCGTCGCAATGGCCGAGCGCGCTGAACCAGCAATGGTCGGTCGAGGTGGGGTTGGGCTACGCCACGCCGGTGCTGATCGGCGACCGTATCTACCAGTTCAGCCGCCAGGGAGACGACGAGGTGATGGCCGCCCTCGACGCCGGCACGGGGGAAACCCTCTGGCGAACCGCCTATCCCGCTCCGTTCAACATGAATCCGTCGACGGCGCGCCACCGTGCGGGTCCGAAGTCGACGCCGACGTACGCCGACGGCCGCCTCTTCACGCTGGGCATGACCGGGACCGTCACCGCGTTCGATGCCTCCGACGGACGGCAGTTGTGGCAGGTCCCCGACACCGGCGCACCCGCCTTCCACACGTCGCAGTCGGCACTGGTCGTCGACGATCTCGTGATCCTGCACGTCGGCGGAGACAACAACGGCCGGCTGAACGCCTTCGACGTCGCCAGCGGCGACGTCCGCTGGACATGGGACGGGGACGGCCCGGCGTACGGCTCGCCGATGCTGTTCGATCTGGGCGGCACGCGGCAGGTGGTCGTCTTCACGCACCGCCATTTCGTCGGCGTTTCCCTCGAGACCGGAGCGCTGCTCTGGAGCCGGCCGTTCACCACGTCGTCCGACACCACGTCGCAGACGCCGATCCTCTACAACGACATGGTGATTCAGCTCGGCCGCGGCAACGGCGTTACCGCGTTCCGGGTTGCGGAGAGCGGCGGAGCGTGGACGACCGAGGATGTCTGGCACACCGACGACGTGTCGCTCCACATGGTGAACGGCGTAGTGGACGGCGACGTCCTGATCGGTCTTTCGCACCTCAACAGCGGACAGTACTTCGGCCTCGATCTCGACACCGGCGAGGTGCTCTGGACGAGCGATCCGCGCCAGGCGGACCATGCATCGATCGCGCGGTCGGGCAGCACGATCCTCTCGCTCGAGGACGACGCCGAGCTGGTGGTGATTGACCACGACCGGACGCGGTTCAACCCGGTGCAGCGCTACGAGGTGGCGGAAAGCGAGACATGGACGGCGCCGACGCTGTCGGGCAACCGCCTCTTCGTCAAGGACGTCTCGACGCTCACGCTCTGGACGCTCGACTGACCGGTTCGTAACCTGGACGCCCTAAGCCCTTGGGGGGCGCCGCGGCGCAAGCTGGGAGGACATGGTGATGACGCAACGCACGCGATCAGGAATCCGGTTGGCACTGGCGGTAGTGACGGCAGTCACCGTCGCGGGGGTGGCGGTCAGCTATCAGCCCGACGCTACGGCGGCCCAGAGCAACTTCGTCGGCGGCGACCCGACCCGGCCCGACTCGTCCGACATCCGGGCCGTGCGGCTCCGCTTCGAGGCGGGCGCGCGTTCGAACTGGCACAGCCATTCGAACTGGCAGATCATCATGGCCGAGGAAGGACGCGGACGGACCCAGGTCCGCGGTGAGGCGCTGCAGGAGTTGACCCCGGGAACCCCCGTCTACGCCGGACCCGGCGTGGTCCACTGGCACGGCGCCGCGCCGGATCAGTACATGGTGCAGCTCACGTTCGTCAGTGGCCAGACGGACTGGGAGGGTCCCGTTAGTGACGACGACTACCTGGGCCGGTAGAGTTACGGCCGCCGTCGGCGCGTGCGCGGTCGCGGCCCTCGTCGTGGCGGCCGGCTCCACCGTCGCCAGTGCGCAGGACGACGCCGCCCCCTCGGTCTGGGACGGCGTCTATTCCGCCGACCAGGCGAAGCGGGGACAGGCGTTGTACCGCGAGAGCTGCGCCCGCTGTCACGGCGAGGATCTTTCCGGCGCCAATGCGCGGCCGCTGGCGGGCGAGGCATTCATCCGCGACTGGGGCGGCCTGACCCTCGACAGCGTCCTCACGCGCGCCCGCACGATGCCGCCGGGCGGGGCCGGCAGCCTCGGCGAAGAAGGCTACCTCGCGATCATGGCCTACATCCTCGAAGTGAACGCCTTCCCCGTGGGCGCCGGGGATCTGACGATGGCGCACGCCGCGGACGTTCTGGTCCACGGCCCGGACGGTCCGGACGCCGTCCCCAACTTTGCCCTGGTGCAGGTGGTCGGCTGCCTTGCCCGGGATGCTGAAGACCGCGGGTGGATTGTCACCAGCGCGAGCGAGCCGATCCGGACGCGCGACCCGGAAGCCTCCAAGGACGACCTGCTCATGATCACGCAGGCGACACCGCTTGGCGACAATTCGTTTGAATTGATGTACGTCTTTCCCGATCCGGCCTCGTACCGCGGCCACCGGGTCGAGGCGAAGGGATTCCTGATCCGCCGTGAGGAACCAGGTGCCGTCGACGCCCTCAACGTCACCGTGGTGGCGAGCCTGGACGCAACCTGCCAGCCGTAGGCGCCTGCTCGCACGCCTATCGGGGCGCGCGTGCCCGTCGGGGCACGCGTGCTCGTCGGAACGCGGCGGCGTGGTTCTCCTCGGCGCCGTCGGACTGGCCGCTACCCTTGCCTGCGGCGGATCCTCCGGTCCCGAGGGTTCGTCCCCTACCGACGAGGCGTCCATACCGCCCGCGCAGCAAGCGCTGGCAGGGGCGTGGTCGCTGGCTCGAATCGAGCAACTCGGTGCGGGCGGCGAGCCGGTGGCGGCCCCGGTCGAAGGCCGTCTCGGATCCCTCGTCTACGACGCAACCGGCTACCTGGGCCTCACGATCCTGGGACCGGACGAGGCCGTCGCGCCGGCCGACGACGACGCCGATGAGGCGTCCACTCCGTCTATCGGTCACCTCTCGTACTTCGGGCGGTTCACCGTGGACGAGGCCGCGGGAGTCGTCACGCATCACGTGGCGGGGAACCTGCAACCGGGCGTTGGGGCCGCCGCCGAATACCGGCATCCCTACACGTTGAGCGAGGACAGCCTGACGCTGCGGTGGCCTCCCGCACCGGACGGATCGACGGCATCGCTGACCTGGGTGCGAGAGCCCGATCTTCCGGCCGAGAACCTGAGCGACGCCCACCGGCAACTGTTCGGGGCGTACCGGATCGAGTCGGTCTCCCGTCACACCACCGACGCCTACGAAGTGGACATCGATCAGTACGACGACGGCTACCTTTTCTACACACCCTCCGGGCAAATGTCGGTGCATCTGCTGGCGCCGGGCCGTGCGCCGTACGACGCCGATCAGCCGGCGGTCGACGAGACCCTTCTCCGGACCACGCACTACTTCGGCCCGTTCGTGCTGAATGAGGTTGCGGGATGCATAACCTGTCCCGGCCCGCGCGACCAGGGCTACCTGATCCATCATCCCGCCGGAAGTGCAGGATCTTCCCAGACGCCCCCGGCTGAGGTGCGGCGCTACTACGAGCTGACCGACACCGATCTCACGCTGCGGCCGCCCCGACACATGGACGAAGAGGGGCGCGAGGTCATCACGGCATTCCGCTGGGCGCGGCTACCGTAGAAGTTCCGCGCCAGCGGAACTTCCAGCACGCCGGTCCGGGAGCGCGAGCGCTATTCTTCCGCCGGCTCGACGCCGGCCGCGAGCATGACGCCGCGGATGGCGTCGGCGGTGACCGGGCTGCTCTGGATGTTCATGCCGATGTGGACGCCACGGACGATGTCGAGCGGCGTCCAGCCCTTGGCGTTCGGCTGATTCCAGACGTTGACGTCGGCGCCCGACTCGGCGAGCAGCTCGACGACCGACGGCAGGTGCTTGTAGGCGGCCCCGTGCATGACGGTCTCGCCGTTGTCATCGACGTCGTTCACGTTGCCGCCCAGCTCCAGCGCCACCTGGACCGCTTCGTACACCTCCGGCTCCGTGCCGGGATCCTCACCGGGAGCCGACGTGCCGACACCGGACGCCACCATGATCGGGGTCGTATTGTCCTCGTTCGGCAGGAGGGGATCGGCGCCCAGTTCGGCGAGCAGCCGCATCAGGTCCGCGTCGCCGGTCCGCGCGGCGAGCAGGAACGGCGTACCGCCGATGAAGTTGAGCCGCGTGATGCCGGCCGGCGGACGCCTCGTGACGAGCGCGTTCACGTCCGCACCCTCTTCCACCAGCTTCCGGACGAAGTCCAGGCTCGTTGTGTCTCCGGAGCCCTTCGGCGCCGGGTTGTTGCTGCCGGCGACGCCCGCCTTGCGCACCCACGACACCTGGTGCAGGGCGGTCCAGCCGCGCGGCGCGACGTTCACGTCCGCGCCGCGATCGATCAACAGCGCAGCCAGCTCGTAGTGCGCGTTCGCGGCCGCGAGCAGGAACGCGTTGAGGCCGGTGGCGGCGCGTTCCGCGCTGGTGCCGCCGCGGCGCGTCTCCTCCCGGACCGGCAGTGACTCCTCGACGTCGACGCCCGCTTCGAGCAACGTCTGAACCACGCCGATGTGCCCCTGCCGCACGGCGAACAGCAGCGGCGTCCAGCCCTTCTCGGAGCGCGCGCTCACGTCGGCGCCGTACGACAGCATCGTCGGGATGAGCCGCGAATGCCCCTCGGCCGCGGCCCACATCAGCGCCGTCTGCCCCCGCCACGTCTCGGTCGCGTTGACGTCCGCGCCCCGGTCCAGGAGCAGTTCCACGAGCTCGTGCGAACCAGTCCGCGCCGCGGTCATCAGCGCCGTCTCGCCTTCCGCCGCGGCGGTGTTCGGGTCAGCGCCCGCGTCGAGCAACTGCTCCGCGATCACCGCGTTGCCGTTGATGCTGGCAAGTGAAATGGGGCGCACGCCGTAGCGGTTGACGGCCGACGCATCGGCTCCGGCCTCGAGCAGCGACTCCACGATCGCCGACTCGTTGGTGTAGGCGGCCCAATGGAGCGGCGTCGTACCGTCCGCCTCCGCCGCCGTGACGTCGGCGCCGCGCGCGAGCGCCGCGCGGACGCCATCGACATCGACCGCCTTGATGGCGTCGATCAGGCCAGCGTCCGCTTCCGCCGCCTGTCCGGCGCCCGGAAGCGCAGCCAGACAGGCAACCGCCGCCAAGCCCGCGGCGGACCATCTGATCACTTCACGCAGGGTCTGCATCGGTGACTCCCCGGGGCGAGCACCGCGCACGCCCCCGTTGCGAGCGACATCCGAACCGTCGCGCGACCAGGTGATCAGAGCGAGAGCGGCTCCAACACCTCGCCGGCGTGGCCGGTGCTGTCGGCAAACTCCTCGAGCCGGACGCCCACGTCGTCGAGCAGCGTCAGGTGGAGGTTCGCCAGCGGCGTCATCTCGTCGTACTTGACGTGCTGCCCGCCCGCGATCTTCGACCCGGCGCCACGCGCGATCACGATCGGCAGGTCGCGGTGATCGTGGACGTTCGGGTTGCCCAGGCCGCTGCCGAGCAGGTACGTCGTGTGGTCGAGCAGCGTCCCGTCGCCGTCCTCGGTCGACTTCAGCTGATCCACCAGGTAGGCGAAGAGCGAGACGTGGTACTGGTTGATCTTTGCCAGCTTGGCCAGCTTCTCCGGATCGTCCGTGTGATGGGACACCGGGTGGTGCGGCTCCGGCACGCCGATCTGCGGGTAGGTCCGCGTGCTCGCCTCGCGCGCCATCTGGAACGTGATCACGCGGGTCAGGTCGGCGCGCAGCGCCAGCACCTGCAGGTCGTACATCAGCTTGACGTGCTCTTCCCACTCGTCGGGGACGCTCGTCGGCCGGTTCAGGTCGCTGAGCGGAGACTGCGCCGCCGCCGTCTCCGCGCGCTGGATGCGACGCTCCACTTCACGCACGGTGTCGAGATACTCGTCGACGCGAAGCTTGTCGCCTCCGCCGAGCTGCTTCTGCAGGCTCGCCATGTCGTCGAGCACCCAGTCGAGAATGCTCCGGTTCTGCCGAAGCTGGGCCTTGCGCTGCTCCGGCGTCCCGCCGTCCCCGAACAGCCGCTCGAAGACGATCCGCGGGTCCGCTTCGGTCGGATTCGGCGCGGTGGGCGACGCCCACGACAGGCTGTTCATGTAGACGCAGGCGTAGCCGTTGTCGCAGTTGCCCACCTGCGCAATGAGGTCGGTGCCGATTTCGAGCGACGGGAGCGGCGTGTCGCCACCAATCTGCTTGGCTGCGACCTGGTCGACCGAGATGCTGTTGACGTAGTCGCTGCCCTCGGTCCGCTTCGGCTTCACGCAGGTCAGGAACGACGAGTTCGCCGACGCGTGGTTCCCCGTGGTGTGCGCCTCGCTGATCTCCAGATTCGTCACTACCGTGATGTCATCGATGTGCGGCGCCAGCGGCGCGAGCGACTCGGAGAGTCCGGTCATCCGTCCCACTTCGGCTGGGATCCACGGATCCGGATGCTTCCCCATCGGCATGTAGACCACGCCGAAACGCCGGGGCGCGGCAGCGGCGGTCCTGGTCATCGCGGAGGCGGCCGGGACCATCGCGTCGAGCAGCGGCAGGGCCAGGGTGGCGCCAACGCCGCGCAGGAACGTCCGCCGGGGAAGCGCCATCTTCGTGATCATCATGACTGGGCTCTCCTCATCTGGAACGCAGGACTGTCAACAATACCAAGAATCAGGGACGAAAGGCGATAACCGTCCGCCTCCGCCGATCGGACGATGGCCCGGACGGCCGGCTGGTCGCCGGGATCGACGGAACGGCCGAGCGCATACGTGAGCAGCTTCTCCACCGCAACGCTGGCAAAGAGCTCGGGGCGCTCGAGCAGCGCGGCGCGAAGGCCGGCGACGCCATCGAAGTCTTCCCCGCCCGGCAGGCTGCCCGCGGCGTCGATCGGAGCGCCTCCCTCGGCGTCGCGCCAGCGCCCGATCGCGTCGAAGTTCTCCATCGAGAGGCCGGCCGGATCCATGATCTGGTGGCAGACCGCGCACTGCGGGTTCTGCCGGTGCGCCGCCATCTTCTCCCGCATGGAGACCACCCGCGTGTTGGACCGGGTCTCGTCGAGGGGCGGCACGTTCGGCGGCGGCGGCGGCGGCGGCGTGCCGAGCAGCGTCTCGAGGACCCACTTGCCGCGCAGCACCGGTGACGTGCGCGTGGCGTAGGAAGTGACCGTCAGGATACTTCCATGGCCCAGCAGGCCCGCGCGCGGGCTGCCCTCCGGCAAGTCGATTCGCCGGAAGTGGTCGCCGTAAATGCCGGGGAAGCCGTAGTGCCGCGCCACGCGCTCGTTGACGAACGTGTAGTCAGCCGTCAGCAGGTCGACAACGCTCCGGTTCTCCTGCAGAACGCTCTGGAAGAGCAGCTCGGTCTCGCGGCGGAAGCCTTGCCGCAGGTTGTCGTCGAAGTCGGGGAACAGCCGCGCGTCGGGCCGGACGGCGTCCAGGTTCCGGAGATGCAGCCACTGCCCCGCGAAGTTCGTGGTGAGCATCTCGGCGCGCGGATCGGCCAGCATGCGGCGGACCTGGGCGTGAAGGGTCTCGCGATCGCTCAACTGCCCCGTCTCGGCCGCCGCCAGGAGCTCCTCGTCAGGAACGCTGCTCCAGAGGAAGAACGACAGTCGCGACGCCAGCTCGAGGTCACTGACTCGGTACGGTGTCTCCGGGTCGACTCCGGCCGGATCACGCTCGATCCGGAACAGGAACTCCGGGCTGGCCAGCAGCGCGCGGAGCGCCCTCTCGACGCCTGCCTCGAAACCGTCCGACGCGTAACCCTCCTGATAGAACGAGACGAGCTGATCGAGATCGTTCACCGTAACGGGGCGCCGGTAGGCGCGGCGCGCGAGCGTCGCGATGATCGACGTGGCGCATTCCTCCGCCTCGGCCGCGTCGGCGGTCTCGGGGCGGCACGCGAAGATCCGGTCGCGGCTCGGCGTCTCTCCCACTCCCGTCGCATCGAACGGCCCGACGATCGAAATCGATCGGACGGCCGGCTGCTGGCGCGGGTGCCGGTCCATGTTGAACGCGGCGTCGTAGGGTTGCCGCGTCGTCTCCATCAGGGCCGAGTTCTTCTGGATGAACGCCGCCCCGACCTCGTGCGGCCCCGCCGTAACGGCCAGGCGCACGTTCAGGTGGTTGTCTATGCCGACGTCCGCGTAGTACGCCGCGTTCGCCTGCATCACCATGTTCTCGCTCGGGTGCATGGTGAAGAGGTCGAGCCGCACGCCGTCAAGCGTGATCTCCATGTCGTGGGGTTCGGTCAGGCCCTCGACGTTCTCGTTGCGGTTGCGCTGCAGCCGCACCTGAATCTCGTACTCCCCGTCCGCCGGGAACGTGTGGTCGACGATCGTGCCGCCGCGCGTTCCGAAAGGAAGACCGTCGACGTGCCGTTCCTGCGTCCGGTCGGGCGGGATTATCACCACGCGGCTGCCGGGCGCCGGCAGCCGACTCCCCACCGCCAGCTCGCTCACCTTCTGCGCGGCGGCGAGATAGCGTTCCATGAGCGTCGGCGACAGCCCGCCGGCGTTCACGTTGTCGAACCCGAACGTCACGTCGTCGCGCGGCAGGAGCGCCGTGACGTCGACGTCGAGATCAATCAGGTCACGGATGGCGTTCTGGTAATCGGTCCGGCTGAGCCGGCGGAACGTAGGCGTACGTCCCGGGTCGGGCGAAGCGTCGGCGGCGCGATCGAGCGCCCCCTCCAGGTAGCCGATCAGCCCGGCGTAACCGGCGGCGTCAGGCCGCGGGCGCGGCTGGGGCGGCATGGCGCCGGCGCGCAGCTTGCGGAGCACCGCCTCCCAGAGCGCCGGGTCCGTTTCCGGATTTACGACATCCACGCCTTCGAGCGAGAGATTGCCTGTCTGGAGCCGGTCGTTGTGGCAGGTCACGCAGTAGCGATCCAGAAGAGCCTGCTGCGTTTCCGGGTCCTGACCACCCCCCTGGGCGGAGGCGGTCCCGGCTGCGAGCGTGCCGAGCAGCACGAACGCGAAATATGCGGTCCAGCGCACTGGCCGACGACGCGTCGTCATGTTCCGGGCCCCTGGGGCTGAAGCCCCGTTTTTACGGCGGATCTGTTCCAGCACATTCTACACGTGACGTTACCTGTCCGCAACGCTGTGCTACGGTATTGGAGCCATCCGACAGGTCAGAAAATTGCGCCTACCAGGCTCAAGACTCCTGCTCTTCGCACCGGTGATCGCGGTCGCCGTCGGGGTGGCCGGCCCGGGGACCACCGGCATGTCAGCCCAGGCAGTGCAGGCGCCGCGCGCGGCCGGCGCCGAGACGGACGAACCGCATCCCGCCGCGCCGCTCATCGATCGTTACTGCGCCGGCTGCCACGGACCGCAGACCCAGACGGCAGGGCTCAACCTGACCTCGCTCGCCGGACAGCAGCCGCTCGTCCGCAACCGCGAGACGTGGACTCGCGTCATCGACGCGCTCGAGGTGGGCAAGATGCCGCCCGCCGGCGCGCCGCAGCCCACCGACGCCGACCGGGCGGCGCTGACTGCCCTGCTCACCGACTCGATTGACAACTTCGACTATTCGACGGTCGACAACCCCGGTTTCGAGCCGGTCCGCCGCCTGACCCACCGCGAGCTCGATCTCACGCTGCGCGATCTGCTGGGCGCCACCTTCCCGGTCACCGAGCGCTTCCCCGCGGAACTGACCGGCGCCAGCGGCTTCGACAACTCCGCGAACACGCTCTTCCTTGAGTCGACCCTGATGGAGCGCTACATCGCGGCGGCCGAACGCGTGGTCGAGCTGACGCTGCCGGACGCGCCGGCGACCGAGGCGGAGCGGCGCGCCCATGAACTGGTCTTCGTCGCCGAGCCCGGCGGCAGCGTGAGCGACGAGGAGGCGGCCGAGCAGGTGCTGCGCCGCTTCCTGGAGCGTGCCTGGCGGCGCCCCCCGACGGCGGAGGAACTGGAGCGGACTTTCGATCAGTACCGCGAAGCGCGCCGGTCGAACGCCGGGTTCGAGGTTTCGGTAAAGGCGGCGCTTCAGTCCGCCCTCATTTCTCCCAACTTCCTGCTCCGGATCGAGGCGCCGGCGCCGTCCGGCGCGGCCGGCGACGCCACCGGGCCGTACCGCATCAGCGACTGGGACCTCGCCTCGCGCCTCTCGTACTTCCTCTGGTCGTCCATGCCCGACGACGAGCTGCGCGACCTCGCCCGGCGCGGCGAGCTGCGCGACCCGGACGCGCTGGCCGGGCAGGTGGACCGGATGCTGGCGGACCCGCGCGCCGACGCCCTCGGCACCAGCTTCGCGGCGCAGTGGCTCGGCTTCCAGCACGTCGGCACGCGTATCTGGCTCGACCCTATCGACAACCCGTGGTGCACGGCCACGCTGATGACGGCGATGCGCGACGAATCGTCGATGTTCTTCATGTCGCTCATCCGCGACAACCGGCCGATCCGCACGCTGATCGACGCCGACTACACGTTCGTCAACCAGGAGCTGGCGACGACGCTCTACGGCATGGAGGGAATCACCGGCGACGAGATGCGGCGCGTCCCGGTGACCGACCCGAACCGCGGCGGCATCCTGGGCCACGGCAGCATCCTCGCGGTCACGTCGAACTACAAGGACACGAGTCCCGTGAAGCGGGGCCACTACATCCTGGACGTCCTGCTCGGCACGCCGCCCCCTCCCCCGCCGCCCGGAGCCGGCGTGCTCTCGGAAGACGTGGCCGATCTCCGCAAGCTCAGCTTCCGCGAGAAGCTGGAGATGCACTCGAGCAACGAGACCTGCCGCGCCTGCCACAGCCGGATCGATCCGATCGGCTTCAGCCTCGAGACCTTCGATTACTTCGGCCGGTGGCGCGACGCGTACCACTTCCGGGAACGGGTGGAGACCGAGGAAGAAGCGGACGAGATCCGCGTCGTCGAGGACACGAACGTCTTCGAGGAACGGCGCTTCTACCGGAACACCTACACGCCGATAAATACCGCCGGATCGCTGCCCGACGGCCCGTCGTTCGAAGGCCCCGTCGGATTGAAGCGCGCCCTGTTGGCGGAGCGTCACGACGATCTGGTCCGGCAGACGGCGTCGAAGATGCTCGCCTACGCCCTCGGCCGGCAGCTCGAGTACTACGACGAGCCGGCCGTCCGGAAGATCATCGCCGCGCTCGAAGCGGACGACTTCCGCTTCCGGACGCTGATCCACGAGATCGTCGCCAGCTACCCGTTCCAGTACAAGCGGCAGCCGGCGTCGCTGGCAAATTGACATCGGGGATACGATCGCAGCAACAGAAGAAACCCAGGCTCATGACGGCACGCCGCATTTTCCGACGGACCCTGCTGCGCGGACTCGGCGCGACGATCGCCCTGCCGTTGCTCGACGTGATGCGCCCGGTGGCCGCCGGGGCGGCCACGCAGGCGGCAGGCGCCGCGGCAAGCGCCCGGCGGCTGGCGTACCTCTACTTCCCGAACGGCATCGCGCGCGGGTCGTGGCATCCCGCGAAGATCGGCGCGGACGGCCGGCTGCTGCAGCTTAACGAGTGGATGAGCCCGCTCGAGCCGTTCAAGGATGACCTGATCATCCCCGAGAACGTCTGGACGCCGCTCGGCAACGGTCACGTCGGAGGCACCCCGACCTGGCTGACCGGGTTCGACTACGACCGGCAGGCGGTGAGCGCGGGAGGGATGTCGGTCGACCAGATCGTCGCGCGCCGCACCGGTCAGGAGACGCTGCTGCCCTCGCTGGAGCTTTCCACCAAGGGCGAGGGCTTCTTCTCGAACTCGCTGCCGCGCAACAGCATCTCCTGGTCCGCACCGGACCGGCCGCTGCCGCGCGAGGTGGAGCCGCGCGCCGTCTTCGACCGGATGTTCCGTCCGCCTTCCGGCGGCGCCACCAACCGCTCGGTAATGGATGCGGTGCTGGAGGATGCGAAGGCGCTGCGCCGAACCGCGAGCTCGACCGACCAGGTTCGCCTGGACGAGTACTTCGAGTCGATCCGCGCTCTGGAGCGCCGCATCGAGTTCTCCGAGGCGCGCAGCCAGGCCCTGAAGAGCGACCGCGCGCTGACCGACACGCTGGCGCCGCCCGAGCCGGGCATCCCGGCCGACCATCAGGAGTACGTCCGGCTGATGCTGGACCTGATGGTGGCGGCGTTCCAGTCGGATGCGACGCGCGTCGTCACGTTCATGCTCGACCATGGCCAGTCGAACCGCTACTTCAACTTCATCCCGGGGGTGACGGGAACCTGGCACGCCCTGTCGCACTACCGGAACGCCTCCGGCAAGACCGAGGATGACGACGGGGTCACGAGCTGGAGCTCGCCGGAGGAGAAGCAGCGGATGTACTCGGAAGTGGTCCGCTGGCACCACCGGCAGGTCGCCTACCTGCTCGGCCGCCTACGGTCGATCGAGGAGCCCGACGGCCGCTCCCTGCTCGACAACAGCATGATCGTCTACGGCGCCGCGCTGGGCGACGGGAACGAGCACGATCCGGAAGATCTCCCGACCCTGCTCGCGGGCCGCGGCGGAGGCACCATCGCGTCAGGCCGCGCCATCGGTTTCGCGGAGCAGACCGACCTCGCCAACCTGCACCTCTCGCTCCTGCACCGCATGGGCGTCGACACCGAACGCTTCGGCAACAGCTCCACGCCGATGCACGAGATCGACGCCTGATTCGCGGCTCGGCGGCTCGAATCAACCGGTTCTGGAGCGGGCTATCAGCCCACAACCGACCGGAGCAGTTGGAAGTCAGAGTCCGCGGATTCCATAAGAGCTCCGTGCCGCCTCGCACAAGCCGCGATCACTATGTCCGTGGAGGGAATAGTGATGCCGCTCCGACGTGCTCGGCGAGCAATCTCGTACGCATCACGCCACACCGAATCGTCAATCGCCAAAGTCGGCAAGACGCGCCTGAAGTCCTCCAGGGCACGCTTCTCCCGGGAGCCCCGCGCTCCATTCCACAACTCGAGCTGAACGATCGGACACCAGCATGCTTCGCCCGAACGCAGAGCTGCCTCAACCCGAGCGCGAACAACCGGATCGCCGTCGTCGCGGAGCAGGTGGATCCACGACGACGTGTCAACGAGGATCAACGGTCGTCATCCGCGGCGACGCTGCTCCTGCAGTTCGTCCACCGTGAAGAGGTCCGTACACGTTCCCGCGTGCTTCAATAGCTCCGCCATCCGGCGTCGCTGGTTGAAGTCCACGATGGCGGCCACGACGGCTTCCCGCTTGGTACGGGCCTGCGTAAACCGCATGGCATCTTTCAGTTCGTCTTGGGGAATATCTACGGTCGTTTTCATGCTTCCATCTCTATGGCGGGAAAATTCCCAACAAGGTGAGTATAGAATATCCGTACGCGTGCGTGAGCACCTACCATGAATAATGACCGCCGACCGCTTGAGGAATTGCTGAAGATCCTCCGGCGCATGCGTGCACAGCTCGCGGTTTCGCTGATGCAGCGAGCCTCGCTGGCGGCCGGCACCGATCGCCTGACCCGCGACGAGATCAACACGGAGATCGATGCAGCAAGAGAGGCTCGCCGCCAGCGGCCTGCCGGCGATGCCTACAAGGCGTAGCGAACGCCGGTGAGTTCCTCGGAGACGCTCCAGAGCCGCCCGGCGACCTCCTCGTCATGGCTCGCCGCCGTCGACTGGACGAGGACGGGGGGACCGGCATACTCGCTGCGGCTGGACGGGCCGTAGTAGTCGCCGCCGGCGACTTCGGGATCGGTCGCGGCGCGGACGGTCGGGAGTGCGCCCGACGAGGGCGGATGGGTCCTCCAACTGATGGCCAGCATGAAAAGGCCCATCAACCACCACGGGAAGTTCCGGCCTATGTCGGTCGGTGTGACACCCGGGTGGCAGGCGACGGCGATGGTGTCGGCGGCCGACGCCGCCAGCCGCCTCTGCAACTCATACGTGAACAGCAGGTTGGCGAGCTTGCTCATCGCGTAGCGGTCCATGCGGCCGTAGTGCCCTGAGGCGTCGAGATCGTCGAACGCGATACGGCCCGACCGGTGCGCGAGACTGCTCACCGTCACCACCCGGGCCCCCGGCGTTGCGAGCAGCTTCGGGAGCAGGTGCCCCGTCAGCGCGAAGTGGCCCAGGTGATTCACGCCGAACTGCGACTCGAAACCATCCGCCGTCAACGTCCTGCGAGGACACAGAATGCCCGCGTTGTTGATCAACCGGTCGAGACGCGGTTCCTTTGCGACCCGCTCCGCGGCGCGGCGCACCGAGGCGAGGATCCCAAGGTCCATTTCAACGAGATCCAGATCCGCCTCGGCGTGCGTGTCGCGGATCCGGGCCGCGGCCGCCTCACCCTTCGCGCGCGACCGGCAACCGAGCAGTACGCGGGCTCCCTTCGCCGCCAGCAGTTTCGCCGCCTCGAAGCCGATGCCGCCGGTGGCCCCGGTTATGAAGACCGCAGCGCCGGTCTGGTCGGGAACGCGGTCAGCCGTCCAGGAGCTCACCGTCATTTCCGGTACGCGGGTTGGATACCGCTGAACATCGGATAGTGCTTCACGTTGATGGTCATCAGCGCCGCGTCCTCTACGGTTGCGGTAGCCGCAACAATGGCGTCGGCCAGACCCACGCCGTGCGACCTGCCGTAGTCACGCTTGTAGAGCCCGCCGAGCCGCGCGATGCCGCTGCCGACGGGAATCACGCGGAACAGCGCCAGAAGCCTGTCCAGCGCGCTCTGCTCAGCGCCGTCCGCGCCGCCCCTCACGCCCGCGTAGAGCTCCGCGACATTGATCGTCGATACGACGATGCTCTCCGAGTTCACGGAAACCAGCGACATCGCCTCTTCGTAGCCGCGCAGGAAGTCGATCAGTACGTCCGTATCAACCAGGATCGGCCTTGACACCGCTCAGGACCGATCCCATTCACGGCGAAGTGCGTCGAGGTCAGGAAGGTCCGTTCGGCCGCGCCAGATCCCGGCTGCCTCCCGGAGGACCGCCTCGCGTCGGTGACGGCTCTTCTGCTCGATGAAGCGATCGAGAGCCTCGCGGATTACCTCGCTGCGACGCTTGCCGCTCCGGTTGGCGATGGTGGCGATCTCGGCGCGCTGGTCCTCGGTGAGGTAAATCTGCGTTCTTACCATGTCGGCATTCCAGACTGAGATATACACCAACAATATACACCATCCAGGCTGCTCGTCTTTACTTCTCGAGGCGCCTTCCTAGCGTCGCCCCGGTTCGTTCCGATAGAGTTGTGACGCATCATCCGGGAGGTAGCAATGGGTTGGATCCGCCCGTTTCACCGGAGCGCCGGCGTCGGCCTCCTTCTCGTCACCGGGGCCGTCGCCCTCGGACTTCATGCCGGCGTCACGGCGCAGAACCGCGCCGGCGCTTCCTCCCTGCGCGGTGTCCCGGCGCTCCCGCCGCCCGAGCGCCCGGTGGTGCTCTACACGGCCGAGCAGCCCCGCATCCGCGTGGTGCCGATCGTCACCGGCCTCGACCACCCGTGGGGCATGGCGTTCCGGCGCAATGGCGACATCCTGGTGACGGAGCGCGATCGCGGCACGCTGCGCGTCATCCGTAACGGGCAACTGCTCGACGATGACATTCCGGGAGTGCCGGAGGTGTTCACCGGCGTCCGGCTCGCGGGACTGATGGACGTCGTCGTCCACCCGGAGGACGACACGCTGGTCTATCTCACCTATTCCAAGGGTGAGGAGCGCGATGGCCGGCAGGGAGCGACCGTCGCGCTGGCCCGCGGCCGGCTCGATGCGGGGGCCGGCGCGCTGACCGAAGTGCGCGACATCTTCGTGGCGGACGGCTGGGGCGGCGGGATCGCGGCCTCGCGGCTGCACTGGGGGTCTGACAACAAGCTCTTCATGACGGTCGGAGGCGCGTTCGAGTTCGCCGGCACTGGCGAGTACGCGCAGGACGGCTCCACCCACTTCGGGAAGCTGCTCCGGCTGAACGACGACGGCACGGCTCCCGACGACAATCCGTTCGTCGGCCAGGCGGACTACCACCCCGAGATCTGGTCGATGGGCCACCGCAACCAGATCGGCCTCGCCTTCCATCCCGAGACGGGCGAACTCTGGGCCACCGAACATGGCGTCCAGGGAGGCGACGAAGCGAACATCATTCAGCCGGGCGGCAACTACGGCTGGCCGCTCGCCTCCTACAGCCGCACGTACGGCGGCCGGCCGATCACTGACACGCCGTGGAGCGCGGAGTTCACCGGGCCCGAGGTGATGTGGTGGCCGTCGATTGCCCCGTCGGGCCTGACGTTCTACACCGGCGAGCACTTCCCCGCCTGGCGCGGCAACCTCTTCGTCGGCTCGATGATGGTGGGCCGGATGCAGCACACAGGCCACCTGGAGCGGATCGTCTTCAACCGCCAGGGTCAGGAAATCCGCCGCGAGTGGCTGCTGATGGAGCTGAAGCAGCGGGTCCGCGACGTGCAGCAGGGACCGGATGGGTACCTCTACGTCCTGACCGAGGAGGACAACGGCGCCCTGCTCCGGATCGAGCCGGCGCGCGCCATCACCGAGGCGCCGGGCACCATCATTCCGGCGGTCCGGGCCGCCGAAGCGCGCGTCGCCCCACTCACCGATGACGAGCTGACCGATGCGCAGCGGGTCATCGTCGACCGCTACGCGGACCAGGGGCACTCGGAGAATGCGCTCCGCACGCTCGCGCGGATCCCGGCAATGGCCGATCGCGTCTTTCCCTTGCGAGATTACGTCGCCAACCGATCGACGCTCCCGGAACGGGACCGCGCCATCCTGATGCTGCGGACGGCCTGGCTGACCCAGAGCGGGAACATCTGGGCGAACGTCGCGCGCCGGGCCGCCGACGCCGGCCTGAGTCCGGAGGAAGTGCGGCGCGTCGCGCAGGGACCGGGCGACCAATGGAGCGAGTTCGAGGCAATCCTCGTCGGGCTGGCGGATCAACTGTTCCGGAACGCATCCGTCACCGACGGCACGTGGGAAGCGTTGGCCGCGCGCTATGACATCCCGCAGTTGATCGATGCCGTGATCACCGTGGGCGACACGGTGCAGGCCGCGATTCTGTACAACTCGCTTGGCATGCAGCCGGACGCCGACGCGCCGGACGACGCCCTCATGCCGACGAACGACGTCGGCTACAGCGTCGTCGTGCCGGATCCGGAGCCGCCCCTCACGACGCCCCGGATCGAGCCGCTGGACGGCGACGGCCTCCGCGTCTCGCGGACCTTCGCGCGCAGCCCCGACATGGTCGAGGCGCGCAGCCGGTATGCGCGCTACATCCTCGACCCGGAGCAGTCGCGCCTGACCCCGCACGATCGGGAGCTCGTGATCCTGCGGATGGGCTGGAACTCGGAGGCCGTCTACGAATGGGCGAAGCACGTGGGCAGCGTCGGCCGGGCGCGCGACCACGGGCTCGAACCCCTCTGGATTGCCCAGGGACGCGACCAGTCGGGCTGGAATGCGCACGAGCTCGCCCTGATCGATGCCGCCAACGAGATGTTCCGGGATTCGATGATCTCGGACGAGACGTGGGCCGCGCTGTCCGGGCAGTACGACACGCACCAGATGATGAGCGTGGCGGTGACCGCCGCGCGCTACCGGATGGTCTCACTGTCGCTCAACGCCTTCGGTGTGCAGCCGCTCGACGACGACGAGCGCTTCCCGGTTCTGGAGGGCTACTGACATGACACGCACGCTGACCGCCGCCGTTGCCGGGACCGCGCTGTTGCTTGCCGCCGCCGGGTGCGGCATGACCTCCGTCGACAGCCAGACGCGCCGCGCCATGACGACCGAGGAGGACTTCCTGCACGCGATGGAGCAGCTCTCCAACCACGGGCGCTGGGGCGAGGGCGATGGCCTGGGCGCCGCCAACTTCATCACGCCCGCCAAGCGGAAGGCGGCAGCCGCCCTGGTCACGGAGGGAATCAGCGTCTCCCTCGCGCACGACATCATTCAGGAGCCGGCCCTCGAGGGCCAGTGGTACCTCGACCGCCAGGTCGTGAATGTCAGCGAGACCGGAGCATCGGACCGGCTCCAGTACACGGGCACCTACCACGGCGTCATCCACAGCCACCTCGATTCGGTCGCCTGCCACGTCATGTTCGAGGGCGTGGGCTACAACGGCATCACCGCCGAGGACGTCAAGGCGGCCGATGGCTGCCCGCAGGGAAGCATCCACGAGCTGCGTGACGGGATCTTCACCCGCGGCGTGCTGTTCGACGCGACGCTGCTCCCCGGTCTCGACGAGGACGGCAACGGCTGGGTGGAACCGGGCACGGCGATCCGCTACGCCGACCTGGAGGAGCTGGAGCGGATCCAGGGCGTCACCGTCGAGGAAGGCGACGTCATCCTGCTGCACACCGGACGGTGGGCGCGCCGCGCCGCGCTCGGGCCATGGGATCCCAACGAGGAGGGAGTCGCCGGTTACCATGCCGACGTCGCCTACTTCCTGAAGGACCGCGGCGTGTCGTTCATCGGCGCCGACATGTGGAACGACGCTTTCCCGCACGAGTTCTCGGATGCGGTCCGGCTGCCCATCCACCGCCTCGCGCTCGTTTCGCTCGGCGTCAGCATCTTCGACAACCTCGATCTCGACGGCGTGGCCGCCACCGCGCGCGAGCTGGGCCGCTACGAGTTCCTCTTCACCGCGGCGCCGCTCCGGATCGAGAAAGGGATGGGCTCGCCGCTCAACCCGATCGCGACGTTCTAGGAATCCGCGGTGCACGTGAAAACGACGACACTGGCGCTCGCCGCGGCCATCGCGATTGCGGTCCCGCCGCCCGCCGACGCACAGTGGTTCCGTGACGGCGTCCGCGCCCCGGATCAATCCTGGAGCAAGTCCGAGGGCAACTTCGGCGCGATGCTGCTCCTGTCGAACGAACCGGACGAGTTCCTCGACAATTGGGTGCAACGGACGCCAGGGGTCCGGATCAGCACCACGCGAATCGCCCGCCGCGGCGAACCGCTCGCGCCGTTCATCCTCTTCATCGGCTGTCAGGAGGACGATCGGGGCGGATGCCATGCCCGTTTCGATCTCGAAGTGATCAAGCCGGACGGAACGACGCTGTTCCGCACTCCGGATCTGGAGCTGTGGGAGCGGAAGCCGACACCGGCCGAGGGGACGCTCGGGCTCGCCGTCGGCTACGCGGAGATTGAGGTCGGCGACGACGACCCGCTCGGCCGCTACCTGGTCCGCGCCGTCGTGCGCGAGGAAGTGGCCGGGATCACACTCACGCTCGAGCAGGAAATCGAGCTCTTCGGAACCGTCACCACGGTCATCGGTGACGGAACGCCGGGGCTCTCCGAAACGCAGGTGAACAACCCGTACGGCGTCGTCATCGGTCCGGACGGCCTCCTCTACTTCTGCGATCTCGACAACCAGCTCATCCGGCGGCTCGATCTCGCGACCGGCGCGACCGAGACGATCGCGGGGAACGGCGAGCGCGGCTACGGTGGCGACGGCGGTCCCGCCACCGACGCCATGCTGAACATGCCGCACGAGATCCAGTTCGATGCGCGCGGCGACCTCTACATCGTCGAGCGCGACAACCACGCGGTCCGCAAAGTAGACATGCAAACCGGCGTCATCACCACCGTCGCCGGCACCGGCGAGGCGGGCTTCTCGGGCGACGGCGGGCCGGCCAACCAGGCGCTGCTGCGAGCCCCGCACAGCATCGTCTTCACGCCGGACGGCCAACTCCTGATCTGCGACATCGGCAACCACCGGATCCGCCGGGTCGATCCCGCGACCGGCGTGATCGAGACCTGGGCCGGCACCGGCGAGCGCGAGCCGACCCCGGACGGCGCCCCGCTGGCCGGGACGCCGCTCAACGGTCCGCGGGCGATGGCGCTCGATCCGGACGGCAACCTCTATCTGGCCCTGCGCGAGGGGAACGCCATCTACCGGATCGATCTGGCCGCCGAGACCATCCACCATGTCGCCGGCACCGGCGAGCAGGGCTACACCGGTGACGGCGGACCGGCCCGCGAGGCGACGCTGGCCGGCCCCAAGGGCCTGGCCTACGCGGCCGGCGGCACCCTCTATATCGCCGATACCGAGAACCACGTCATCCGCCGGCTCAACGTCACGACGGGCGTCATCTCCACCGCGATCGGCACCGGCGAGCGGGGCGACGGGCCGGAGCCGGAACCGCGCCGGTGCCGGATGAACCGCCCGCACGGCATCTGGACCGACGAGGCCGGCGCCCTCTACGTCGGCGACAGCGAAGCGCACCGGATCCGGATCCTCAGGTAGGGCTCCACGCGCCGCCCCACCCGACCTTCCGCGCCGCCCGGAAGCCTTCGCGGTCGCGCCGCGCGACAACAGTGGTCCGCAGTCCGTCGCGCTCGCACAGGTGGAGTCTGACGTGTCCCTTCTCGATGCGTGGCCGGCGCAGCACGCGCGCCGCGCACGGGTCCGCCGCCTCCCGCGTGAGCGCGACGTACGCGTACTTCTCGTCCTCGTAGCCGAGCGATGCCCCCTTGAGCCGCCGCTGCACCGCCGAGCGGTTCAGCCGCGCGCCGAAGTGGCACCAGTCGCCGGCCGGAAGCGGACAGTCCGCGCCGTGCGGGCAGGGCGCCGCGACCATTGCGCCACGCGCCAGCAGTTGCTCGCGTGCGGAAAGGACGCGCGCCGTGCCGGCCGGCGTGCCCGGTTCGACGATCACCAGCGCACCGGCCGTGACGTCCCACGCCGCATCGACCGTTTCCGCGCGACGCTCCTCCGGGAGTTCGCCCAGCACGTAGCCGAAGAGCACGAGATCGTGGGCGCCCAGGGCGCCAAGCTGCGTCTTGGCGCCGCGCGCACCGAGGTCGAGGGTCCGCCATGTGGACCGGACCTGCCGAGCCACCGTCGATCCCTCCAGCAGACGCTCCCCGAGATGTCCCATCGCAGCGTCACGATCGACATGCGTCGCGGCCTCCAGCCCTTCGCACGTCTCCCAGGTCGACCAGAGCGCCGTCCCCGGTCCCGAGCCCAGGTCCAGCAGGCTGCGCGGATCGAAGCCGGGCGCACGGCGGCACAGCTCGGCGAGGACGGCGCGCATCGCAGCGAACGTAGCGGGCGCGCGGACCGCGGCATAGGCCAGCCGGTCGATGTCTTCGGCCATGGCCGCACCGGCGCCGCCATCCCGATACGCGCCCGTCAGGCGGCCAGCCGCCCGCTGCAGCGCCGCCATCGGCACGCCCTGCAGCAGCCGGTCGATCGCACCGCGCAGTGCCATCGAGAGGTCGCGGGAAGCATCCGTCATGGTCTGGCCGCGACGACTATACTGAGGAGGGAGGCACCGTGAGCAGTCCCGTTCCGAAACGGGGCCCCGACGACCTGGCGATCGTGTTGACCGGCGGCGGGGCCCGCGCCGCCTACCAGGTCGGCTTCCTGCACTGGATCGCGCGGGCGTTTCCGGAGATCCACTTCCCGATCGTCACCGGCGTCTCGGCCGGCGCGATCAACGCCGCCTGCCTTGCGGCCAGCCGCGGCACCCACGCCGAGACGATCGCCGGGCTTCACGAACGCTGGCGGCGCCTGACCGTCGACGAAGTCTTCCGGACGGACCGCGGATCGCTTGCCGGCCATGTCGCGCGATGGGCGGGCCGACTGCTCGGCGGCGGCGCCAGGTTCTCGCGGCCCGTGCGCGGCCTGCTCGACGCCTCGCCACTACGCGGTACGCTCGACGGCCTCCTCGAGCTGGAGCCGGACGGGACTATCGGGGGCCTTCGCGAGAACATCGCCGACGGGAGGCTCTGGGCTCTCGCCCTGATCACCAGTCACTACGCCAGCGGCCAGTCGGTCATCTGGACCCAGGGGCGCGACCTTCCGGAATGGCGCCGCCCGGAACGGCGGAGCCGCAATACGCGCCTCAACGTCGAACACGTCCTCGCGTCGGCCGCCCTGCCCTTCTTCTTCCCCGCCATCCGTCTCGACGATGGCTGGCATGGCGACGGCGGGATCCGCCTCACGGACCCCTTCTCACCCGCGCTCCGTTTCGGGGCGAACCGGATCCTGGCGATTTCCACCCGATTCACGGGATCCAGCCCATCCGAGGAGACGCCCGACGGCTCGCCCTATCCCCCGCCGCTCCAGATCGGCGGCCAGCTCATGAACGCGATCTTCCTGGACGACCTCGACCGCGACGCGCGGGAGCTGCAGCGCGTGAACCGCCTGCTGCGCGAACTCCCACCCGAGAAGCGGCGCGGCCTGCGCGAGGTCGACCTGCTCGTCGTGCGCCCTTCCGCCGACGTCGGCCGGCTGTCGGCGAAGTTCGAGCCCGTGCTCCCCAAGACCTTCCGATACCTGCTGCGCGGGCTCGGCTCGCGGGAGGTCCGCTCGCCCGACCTGCTGAGCCTGCTGGCGTTCCACCCGGAGTACCTGGAGCAACTCCTCGAACTGGGTGAACGCGACGCCGCCGCGCACGCCAACGAGTTGCGGGCCTTGCTGGGCGCCGGCGCCGGAGCCCCCGCGCCGGCCGATGCCGTCTGCGCGACGACGGCGTGAGCGCCCGGCTACGCGCGACCCGTCACAAGTCTTTCTCGCCCAGGTGCGGGCCGCAGGTTCAGCCCACGAGGCGCAGGAAGGCGACCACGATGCCAGCGACGGCGATCCCTGTCCCGACGGTCCACTTGATCAACCGCAGCTCAAGCGCTGCAAGACGGGCGTCCAGCATGTCAGGCGTCATGTGATCACCCTGTTCGGCGGCTTGGCGAACGGCGGTCAACCCAGGACTTCATCGATCAACGATGCTAACGCGGCTGCATCCAGCCCCCCGTCCGGCTCGTCGCGAGTCTCGATCAGTGTTCCTTCCAAGCCTCCGCCGTCCTCATGAGGCCCGATCCCGCACTCCACGTACTCCGCGCGCTTCCTTTCCCATCGGGTTCTGTACGTCGGATCGTGGAGCATGCCGAGATGCTCCCAGTAGAAGGTCACCCCCCGTGCGTGATCCGCGATCGTGAAATCAGGATAGCGGGTGCGACCATTGGGCAGTACGAGAGGCTGCTCGTAGGCGTAGTCGATCCCGCGGGCGTAAAGCTTGTCGGCGATTACCACCTCCGACTTCGAACGTACGAGGTCACCGCGCTCGGTTCGATGAATGAGCCCCTCTTCGAGGAAGCGTTGCTGGGTGTTAACGGTTACTTCGCACGGCAATGGATCCACAAAAAGGTTCGTCATGCGCCGTGCGATCTCCGAGTGCTCGTCGCCTGCATAGTGGCGATACTCGACAAGCGGGCCCTGGTGCAGGATGACCAGCCGGTCCTGATGGCGGGTCAGCGCCGTGTACAAGAGCTCCCGGGATAGCAGCCAGCAAGGGTTGGTGAGCACGACCAAGGTGACGCCGAACTCGCTGCCTTGGGTCTTGTGCACAGTGAGGCAGTAGGCCAGCTCGAGTGGATTTCGGCCTTCGTCGCCGAACTCGCCTGGGTAGAACCCGTACTTGGGGCCGAGTTGCCCCGCGAACTCGACCTCGAGCTTCCAGGGCATGCCCTTGAACTTGCTCTTCTTGCCCTTGTACTGTCCGACGACGATGCCGATGTCGCCGTTGGCGAGGTAGGCCTCGCCGTCGGGCTTCGGCCAGACGTCGCGTCGGCGTTGGTTGATGACGTTGATGACCTTGTCGCCGTACAGGAGCGTCTGCCGGCCGATGGGACGCGGCACCTTGCGGCTCCAGCCCTCCGCCTCGGCAAGCTCGCGCACCTTCGCCCGGAACCGCGCCTGGACCATGCGGTTCAGCGCGTCCACGCCCACGAGCCCGGCGCGCACGGGCGAGAGCATCTGCCACATTTCTGCCCGCTTGGCTGCCCCCGGCTTGTCACCGAAACGGTTCCAGAAGAAGGCCCATGGGATGTCCCCGTGCCGCGCGCCGCCCAGGGATTCCTCGAAGCCCAGTTCGTCGTCGGGTCCGGCGAGTTCGAGCGCCTCGACGAGTTCCGCGACGAGCTTCTCCTGAAGCTCCTGCGGGTGGTCCCACCGGATGCGACGAAGGCGTCCGTCCTTCACTTCCTCAGTCTCGTCCAGCAGGGCGTCCGCTCCGGGGTCGAGCGGCCGGCCGCTGAAGTGCGATGCCAGAAGCAGGTCGGCCCGGGCCTCCCCCTGCTGGCGTCGCGGGATCGTGAGCTCGGCATAGCCCGGCCTGCAACGCAAGGGGAGCGTTTCGACGTTCTCGGGTTCGAGCTCCCGAACGATGTCCACGAACGGACGACCGGCCCCTATCGGCGGGAGCTGGCGCGGGTCCCCGACGAGCACGAGCCGCTCGACGTTGCTGAGCGAGTCGATCAGCGCCGCGAGTTGCTCGTCGGTCAGCATCGAGCACTCGTCCACGATCACCGTCCGGTAGTCGCCACAGCGAGGCGCCCTGGGTTTGGGAAAGTAGGCGCCGGTCGCCCCATCGTAGCGCTGCTGCCGGATGAGGAACTGCGCGAGCGTCTGCCCGGCACCACGCATCTTGGTTTGCTCCTCCAGGCGCACACGGGCCTTGCCCGTGGGTGCGAGGAGAAGCAGCCCTTTCTCGGCGAGAGCGGGCAGCGCGCACAGCATCCGCAACAGGGTCGTCTTGCCCGTGCCGGCGGGGCCGATCAGCACGGAGAGCCGCGACCGAAAGAGCTGCTCAAGCGCCGCCGCCTTCTCACGCCGCGCCCGCTCCTCCAACTCGCGCTCTTCCGGATCGGGAGGCAGCGCCTCGTCGATTCCCGCGTCCACGCGGCCGCGCCAGTCGAACTCGGCCACGTGCGGCCTGCCCTTCTTTCGGCCGAGTACCTCGCGGCGGATGATCCTGCGGCATTCGCTGAGCCGGTCCACTTGGTAGGCAGGCTCGCCCGCACGGGTCACCGCCCCCGCGACGACCGGCGTGAAGCTCTCCTGGCAGGCATCGAGCACATTCTCGCCGAGCGGGCACGGGGGCTGGAGCGAGCGCTCCCGCGCCCTGCGGATGACCCAGCTCCGGGGAAGCAACGTGTGCCCTTCATTCGCCGCCTCCTCGAGCAGATCCACGACCAATGCGCGCACGCGCCGAGGGTCCGCCGGATCCTCAATAAGGCTCGGTTCCGGCACGGGGAACTCTTCCCGCACTGCCTCGTCCGGGAACAGGCCCCGGTCCACCGCGCCGAAGGCGATCGGGGCGACGGCGCGGCGGTCGCGCTCGAAAAGCAGGTACGGATTGCGCAGCAGCTCCGCGTCGGTCGCTTCGATACTTGCCTCCATCCGCGCCGTGGTGTCGTACATACGGAACGCCTGATCCTCCGAGACAGCACAGCGGCCGAGGAGCCAGAGCAGGGCTCGACGATCGTCAGCGAGGCGCTTCCAACCCTTGCGCAGTCCGTCCGTGAGGAGCTTCGCCAAGGGCCCGCCGAGCTTGGCGGGATTGTCCATCACGGTGTCCACGAGCGACCACGGATCGCCACCGCCTTCGCGCTCGCGCAGCAGTTCGATCTCGTAGGCGAGCAGGCTTCCGTGCTGGAAACCCCACTCGTAGCCGAACGCGGAGAGCGCCGAGCCGAGGCCGGGGAACGCGCCCCGCGCCTTCCACAGGCGGTTGAGCTGCGTGTCGATCCAGGCGAGCGCCTGTTCCCACGGTCCCTCAATACGACCGCGGATCCGGTGCAGCGCCGCGGCACAGGCCACAAGGGAGGCCACAGCGCCATCGTGGCTCAACAGCTCCGAGCCATAGGAGTAGGCGTCGAAGTGCTCGTCGGGAGCGAAGGCCACGAACTCCTCTGGGGCGACGCCCTCGCTCTCTGCGAGCGCCAGTGCCTCCCGGTAGGGAAAGAGGAAGCCGTCCGCGAATCCAGGCCGGACCGAATGGCCTACGTTGCGTTCCCAGAGCACGCAACGAAGCGACGGGTTCTGGCCCCTGTGCGCATACTCGGTGGCTTCGCCCACGGAAAGCACGCGGCCCACGCCGACGATCACGCGCCGCGACTGCTCGGAGAGCGGGGTGCGCTTGGCGTAGAAGAAGCAGAGGGACTCATTCGGCCGGAGCCCACTGAAGAAGGTGTCGAGCAGAGCAAGTTGGTTCTCGCGCTCCTGAACCCAATCCGTCTCGATCTGCTTGCCCTGGTGATTGCGGATGTCGGGCTCGCGGTCTGGTACCCAGCCAATCTTCAGACGCTCGGCGAGCCCGATCTCGCCATCCTTCGCGTTCCCCTCGACCTTCTCGCGCAGCATCCAGCGGTAGGGCACGCAGGCAGCGGAGTACGCAGGTTGTACGAAGCGCGTGGGTGCGAAGTGGCCGTGGGTCTCCGGGAATAACTCCGTGTACGGGTGCGTGATTGTCCGTGTGAGCGCGAACGGCGCCATGATCGAAACGCGTTCACTCACACAGGGCGGGAGATCGGCGGGGCCAAGCTCATCAAGCCTTTGGCCGGCGCAACGTGCTTCCACTTCGTCGCGCCGCCCCTCGCCGATGCGGGGCAGAATGAGGCAGCTCGTGTTGTCGAGGGGGCGGGCACAAACGCTTCCCGTCCAACCTCCGTCGTGCCACGGGACACGGACGGTGACGTGATGGAGCGGCAAGCGGCGGGCGTCAGCAGAAACGGCATTCATCGCAGTATTCTCTACCGCCTATTTGAGTACGGAGCCCGTCTCGTCGGCTGCCTTCTCGACCTCGGTGATGATCTCGTGCATGAACTTGTTTCGCTCGGGAGAGGGCGTGACGTCAGGAATCGGCGCCGCCGGCTCGTAAATCTCATCACCGATGATCCGGGCACGTACGAACGTCGAACCGGTTCCGTGCTTGACGTATGCGTCCCGCCACTGCTCCGCACGTTCGTGCCACATCCTGCGAGTGCACACCTGTAGCAGCCGCGGACCGAGGTTGTCGGCCAGAGCGTCGAAGCAGGCCTGTTTCTGGTCGTCGGCCGGTTGGAACTCCTCCCATCCAAGGGGTTTCTGCACGAACACGTAGATGCGCTCCACCAGCTCCTTGCGCAGGTCAGCGATCGGACGCAACGTGTCGTACTCGTCGTCCCATCCCTCTGCGAGACGTCGGCTCAGGGCCCTCACCCGCGTCCAGTGCTCTTTCGCGAAACCCGGCTTGAACTCAAGGCCGAGGCGCGGTCGCCACGCCTCATGGAAGGCGTCGGCCGCGGCGCGAATCGCGAGCACCAAGTTCATCCGGTCGTAGACCGGGTGCGCCTCTGGAGGTTCCGGCCGCTCGATCACTGCATCGATTGCAGTAAGGAGCTTACGGATCTGCAAGACCGTGCGCTTTCCCGATGCGGTGCCCTCGCTCAGCGGTTCGTGGATTTTCTCCAAGAAGAAGCGAGCGCTATCCAGTCGCTGGCGCAATGCCCGCTCGGCGTACGGTCCGAGATCCTCTCCGAAGGCCGCCAGCACGTTCTCCGCAGATGCTAGAACGTGCTGCGCCTTCGCAGACGCGTTCGGCAGGTTGTCACCCTTGACCTCGTCGAAGTGCGTAAATGCAATGACTAGCTTGCGAGAGTTCCCGGTCGCCACGACCTCCCGCATGGCGGCGAGCGGTGCCGCTTGCATCGGCTGGGTGGCGCTGTCCACAAGAAGTACCGCATCTGCGGCCTCGATGCGGCGACTCACTGCGGTCGAGACCGCTGATGACGACTTGGGCGTGTGGCCGAGCCCCTCGCCGTCGAGAAGCACGAGCTTGGGAACTTCACTTCCGTTCCAGGTCGGTGTGAAGGGACCGGCGACGCGCACGCCGTTCACGAGGGGTGTCAGTAGCCGCCCGAAGAGGGGGGCGTAGTTGCTGGAAAACCGAGAAATCGCCCGAAGAAACGCGGCGCGCTCCTCAACCGGCCACTCTCCGCTCCAAGTCAGAGGCCAGCCCTGCCGCGTCTTCCGGACTTCGCCTAGTGGCAGCAGGTCGAAGCGCTTTTCGATCTCCTCCATTAGTGCATCGGCTACTCGGTGGAACTCCTCCTCGTCCCGCACCAGATTGTCCAGTTCCTCCTCAAAGAGCTCGTCGGCCACACGCTCGTCGTCATCCCCTCGAACATCGAGTTCGGTGTGCAGCTTGTCACCGAGACGGCGAGCGAGCTCGCGCAGCGTTGCAACCGTCTGTTCAAGCAGCTTCACCGTACTCGCCATGTCGATCACATCGCGCTCCTCTCCGGAGAGGAGATCCAACTCGTCCGCTTCCTCCTCGTCATCGTCAAAGTCGGAACTGCTCGGCATGACGGTCGGGCCATTGCCAAGCACGTAGCTGAAGCGAAAACGTTGATTGACATGGTTCAGGAGGCGCCGGAGCACCTCGGCCTCCGCACCCTTGGCGGCGGCCAGCACCGCTGCAGAGATGCACTCGTTCAGGTACTCGCGCACTTCATCGCTCGGGACGAAAGTCACGACCGCTCGCCAGCCACCTTGGGCGAGAATGATCTCGGTGTCGTGAATGGTCGTCTTGGCCGTCGAGGTCGAGGGAAAGCGCTCCGTCAGTGGATCCGTCCCGATCAGTTGGCGCACAAGCGTCGTCTTGCCAGCCCCCGTCGTCCCAAGAAAGAGCACCCGCCGATAGCCGTCCGGTTCCGACTCGGGCAACGCGATGGCGTCCTCGCGTAGCGCCGCGAAGTCTGTCTCCTCGGGCACCATCTTGTCGAAGAAGATGTCGACGACGCGGGGATCAAATCGCCGCTCGGCCTCATTTCGAGCGCCCGGATCGTGGTACTTTGTGTCACCCAGAAGGCCATTCAGTTCGTCCCGCAGCCGCATCGCCTCCGCCTCGTCCCGTGTACCAAGGCCGCGCCGCACACGAACGCCTAGCTTGCCGGTCGCATCATCCCGCCTTGCCGGGTGCCTGAAGATAACCGAGAATCCCGACCGGCCTTGGGTCTGGCTGAGACTCGCCGAGTACTTACGATCTACCATACCCACCTCCGTTGTTCCTGCGTTGTTCCCAAGCAGGATACGCGGTGCCGTCGGGGCTTGTCAAGCATTTCCGGAACAACACAGGAACAACGCCAGGTAGAATGCCGCTAGGAGCCGAAGTCGAGTGCTCGGCGGCACCTGGAAACAGAGGATCGCTCCCGTTCCCGTGACAGCAAAGGTCTTCGGTCGCTACGCATTGTCGTCCTTCATCTGCCAGTCGACGCCGCACTGCGTGCCATTGACGTCAGCAGACCACGCCACACTTCGCCGCGCGGTGTCCCGACGTCGCCGATGCGGCGCTCGCACCGGAACAGGCGCGTCAATGAAAAATTCTGCTTGACACGTTTTTCCACACCCCCCTGCGGAACTTCCCAACCGGCCCGCGAACCCGCCGTTCCAGCGACCCCGCTGGGCCGGTCAGCCACGTCGCCGGACTTTCCGACGAAAACCTTCATATGGACGGCGCGGAGGGCGGCACAGCCCCACCTGAAGGGTCGAAATGTGGGGGTTTACCATCGAAGTATGGACACGCCCACGACTTCCGATACCAATCCGTTTCCTTCTCCCGACGAACTCCGCCGCAACCGCGAAGAGCGCAACCGGCTCGAAAACGAGATCGCCGAACTCTCCGCTCGCATCGACGCCGCCGTCTACGAGCTGCTCGTCCGCATCCGACGCTTCGATGAACTGGGAGGCTGGTCCGGCGCCACGTCCTACCCCCAGTGGCTGAGCTGGCGGGCCAGCCTGGCCCCCGGCACCGCGCGGGAGTACGTGCGCGTCGCGCATGCCCTGGCCAAGTTGCCGAAAACCTCCGACGCCCTGCGGCGGGGCCGCGTCTCCTACTCGAAGGTCCGCGCCATCACCCGGGTCGCGACGCCGGCGACCGAGGACCGCCTGCTGCATCTCGCCCGCCAGGCGACGGCGGCCGACCTCGAGCGTATCGTCCGGGCGTGGCGGCGGTGCGACCGCCAGCACGAGGGGCGGGAGGATCGGAAGCGGCGGCGGAACCAGGGTCTCAGCATCTATCCCGACATCGACGGCATGTTCGTCGTCCGGGGCCTGCTGACGCCGGAGGTGGGCGCGGTGGTGCGCCGGGCCATCGAGGCGGCGTCCGAACAGCTCCACCAGGAAGCCAAGGACGCGGAGCCGAAGCACGTCGAGGCGGAATCGTCGGCCTGCCGGCGGGCGGATGCGCTGGGGCTGATTGCGGAGAGCGCGCTCGCCGCGAAGCTCGACACGGGAACGGCGGGCGACCGCTACCAGGTGGTCGTGCATGTGGATCCGGAGACGCTGCGGGACGACGTTTCCGCGGAAACGTCACACGCTACCGACGGTGCGGGCGAGAGTGTCTCGGTCGAAGCGTCGCCACGTGCCGGGCAGGCGGCCCTGGAGGAAGCGGGCGGCATCCGCGTTTCCGCGGAAACGTCGCGGCGGCTTGCCTGCGACGCCGGCAAGGTGGTGATGGGCCACGATACCGCCGGCAAGGTGCTGGACGTCGGCCGCAAGACCCGGACGATTCCTCCCGCCCTCCGCCGGGCGCTGGCCTCACGCGACCAACACTGCCGCTTCCCGGGCTGCGAGGCGCGGCGCTGCGACGCCCACCATGTGAAGCACTGGGCGGACGGGGGCGCGACGAAGCTGGACAACCTCGTGCTGCTCTGCCGGCGGCATCATCGCGCGGTGCACGAGGAGGGTTTCGGCCTCACGCTCGACGCGGAGGGCCGGCCGCGGTTCACGCAGCCGGACGGTGCGCCCCTGCCGACGGCGCCGGCGCCTCCCGTCTGGACGGGCGTTCCGCTCGCACCGACCGACGCGAAGCTGGCCGAGGACGGAATCGAGATCGACTCCGGCACGTCGATTCCCCACTGGTACGGCGAACGGCTGGACCTGCCCTACGTGATCGGCGTCGCGTGGAGGCCGGGGGATACTCCGGGCGCGGAGGAGACTGCGTGACCGCATCGGTTGCGGTGGCGCCGCGACCGGCGTGCCGACCTCGATGGCCGAACGTTCGCGACTGCCTTCAAGGCGCAACCGGTTATGGCGCTTCCGAAATGCCCGCCGGGCATGGGCCGCCACCGTCAATGGCACGCAACGCAGGCCCACCAACTACTGGCCACCTGGCTTGCCATCCGGGGCGAGGTTGTTCCGCGCATTGAATCCACGTCAGAACGGGAGCCCAGGGAGAACCCCGCCAGCGTCACTGCTTCGCATCGCACCATCCCACGCGTCCGTCCGCTACGATCTGCCGCTATGGCTATCGACACAGCAGACGCACCTCGGTTGCCGGACGGGTTCCGACCGTTCCCCTACGAGGATCCGTTCGAGGACTATGTCGGACCGTTCGGTTACCGGCTGGAAGGCGACGGCATCCGCCTGGCCTTCCAGTCGGACGGCCGGCACGCCAACACCGGCGGCACGCTCCACGGCGGCATGCTGATGACGTTCGCGGACTACGCGCTCTGTCTGGCTGCGGTCTGGGATCAACCCGGCGAGAAATGCGTGACGGTTTCGTGCGACTGCCACTTCGTCGCGCCGGGAACCCCGGGAGCAGTCATCGAGGCGTCCGGCGAGGTGGTCCGCCGAACCCGCACGCTGGCATTCGTCCGGGGCGAGATATGGGAAGGCGACCGCGTGCTGCTGAGTTACAGCGCCATCGTCCGGCGACTGCCCGGCGCGCGGCCGGAAACCGCCGCCGGGTCGCTATAATCGCCCCTTGCCGCGCGTGGCGTTACGGAGGAACGAGATGAAGCTGCATCGAGATCTGTCGGCTCGGCTTACGGTCTGCATCGTCGCCGTGCTGGCGACTGCCCTGCCCGCCACCGCCCAGCAGGGGGCGGTGGATGGCGAGTGGCATGCGTACGGCGCCGACGACGGCGCGACGAAGTACTCGCCGCTCGATCAGATCGACGCAAGCAACGTTGATCGGCTGCGCGTGGCCTGGTCGCGGCCAACCGTCGATCAGTCGATCCTCGATGTGGTCCCGGATCTGGGCTACGGCAACGCCAACCGGGCGACGCCGCTGATGATCGACGGCGTTCTCTATGCCCCGAACGCGGTCGGCCTGGTCGAAGCGTGGAATCCCGCAACCGGCGAGACCATCTGGGTGCAGCGCCCCGACGAGGAAACGCCCGCCGGCTACCGCGGCGCTGGCCACCGCGGCATCGCCTACTGGACCGACGGCAACGAACGCCGCCTGATCGCGCACCGGGGCGAGTGGCTTTATGCGCTCGATCTGGCCACCGGCGACAAGATCCCGGGCTTCGGCGACGACGGCCGGGTCAATCTGACAACCGGCCTGCAGGAGGGCGCCCGGTATCGCTGGGGCGGCGCGCCGACCGTCGTGCGTGACGTCATCGTCATGGGCCAGTCCATGGCCGACACGTTCGTCACGAAGGAAGACCTGCGGGGCGACGTGCGCGCGTTCGATGTCCGGACCGGCGAGCTCCGCTGGGTCTTCCACACCATTCCGCAGGCCGGCGACCCGGCGACGGAGAGCTGGACCGATGGCGCCTGGGAGTTCACCGGTCACGCGCCGGTCTGGTCGCTCTTCGCGGCGGACGAGAAGCTGGGCTACGTCTACATGCCGACGTCGTCGTCGACGAACGACATGTACGGTGGCCACCGGCCGGGCGACAACCTCTACACGCAGTCGATCGTCTGCGTCGACGCGGAGACCGGCGAGCGGGTCTGGCACTATCAGCTCGTCCACCACGGGCTGTGGGACTACGACATCCCGGCCGCGCCGATCCTGGCCGACATCACGGTGGACGGCCGCGACATCCCGGCCGTCATCCAGATCACGAAGCAGGCGTTCGCATTCGTTTTTGACCGGGTGACGGGCGAGCCGGTCTGGCCGATCGAGGAACGCCCGGTCCCGCAGTCGACCACGCCGGGTGAGGTTACGGCGCCGACGCAACCGTTCCCGACAAAGCCGCCGGCATTCGACCGGCAGGGCGCGACGGTCGAGAACCTGATCGACTTCACGCCGGAGCTGCGCGAAGAGGCGCTGGACATCGTGGAGCGCTACACCATCGGCCCGATGTTCACGCCGCCGACGGTGCGCGGGTCCGGGCCGAACGACAACCAGGGGACGATTCAGTTGCCCGGATCGCAGGGGGGCGCCGATATACAGGGCGCGTCGTTCGATCCGGAGACCAACATCCTCTACATCCCGTCGATCACGTCGCCCTTCGTCGCCGACATCCTGGAGGGGAACCCGGACCGGACCAACCTGGCGTTCATCAAGGGAACGCGCGAGTGGATCGGGGGGCCGCGCGGCCTGCCGCTCTTCAAGCCACCCTACGGCCGGGTCACGGCGATCGACATGAACCGCGGCGAGATCGTCTGGCAGGTCCCGAACGGCCACGGGCCGCGCAACCATCCGGCGATCCGCCATCTCAACCTCGACCGCCTCGGCAGTCCGGGCCGTCCCGGACCGCTGCTGACGAAAACGCTGTTCTTCTTGGGCGAAGGGTCGAACGTCGGCATCCGGACCGGCGGCCGCGTTCCGGAGGGAATGCCGCACTCGATCGTCACGAACTACGGCGAGCCGTGGTTCCGGGCCTACGACAAGCAGACCGGCGACCTCGTCTGGGAGACGGAGCTCGAAGCGGGGACCACCGGCGTGCCGATGACCTACCTGCACGAGGGCAAGCAGTACATCGTGGTGCCGATCGGCGGCCTGGACGTTCCCGGCCAGTGGGTCGCGCTCAGTCTGCCGTAACCGCGGCGTCCATCACCATGGACGACCGACCGCCTATCCCGAAGGAATGGCGAGAGGAGTTTGACGCCGCGGCCGCGCGGCCGCTCCGCCTCCGCCTCCGGTACGCGTTCGTCCACACTTACAAGCCGGTAATGGATGACGAGCCGTACCGCTCCTGGGAGAGCACGGCGGAATACCGGCGCTGGTGCAACGAGAACCTGCCGGACTGGTTGGGCTATGGGACCGATTAGCCACAGCCAGGTCGAGGAACTGCGCGACGCCCTCCAGCGCCACAGCGTGCAGTACCTCTTCATCGGCAAGACGGGAGCCCTCCTCCACGGCTTTCCCGATACCACGCAGGACGCAGATGTGTTCGTGCACAAGACCGCCCGCAACGGCCAGGCCGCCGTCAACGCCCTCCAGGAACTCGGCTTCGAGTTGACCCCCCAACAGATCGCCGAGATCCGGCGCGGCAAGGACTTTGTGCAACTAAAGAACGGACCCTTCGACGTTGACCTGGTCTTTGCGCCGGACGGCATTGAACGGTTCGAGGACGCCTGGCGCCGCGGCGCCGACATCGACGGCTACCCGGTCTGCTCGATAGACGACATCATTGCGAGCAAGCGGGCCTCCAACCGTGCCAAGGATCGCGAAACCCTGCCGCGGCTACGCAGCTTCCGCGACTATCTCCGCGAGCCGGGGCGCGCCCGCCACCCGCGCCTGCCCCAACTTCCGGCACGCGACCAGGAACGGTAGTCTCGCCCTTGGCACGGTCTCGGGTGGCCCGTGAGAACCGCGTACGCCGCATGCTCGGCTATACTCTCGCGGCTGCCGGGAGAAACGGAATAGCATGAAATTTGGGATATGGAGTCGCTCTTCAGTGACTTAGCTGGGGTTGTGCGCCAACTTGTCGCACGTCCCCGCTTCACGCTGGCAACGCTACTCGTTCTCGCACTCGCCATCGGCGCAAATACGGCGATCTTCAGCGTTGTCAACGGCTTGCTGGCGCGACCACTACCCTACCCGGAAGCACAGCGGATCGTCAGCGTGGGGCAGTGGTCTCCAGACCGTTCCGCCCCTCCGAGTGTGTCGAGCGTTGCGTTGCAACGGTTGTGGGACGGCGCGCACTCGTTCGAGCAGCTTGGCGCCTTCACCTCGCTTGGCGTCGTCTGGGAGAGTCCGGATGGTCCCGTTCCACTCTATGGCGCCGTTGTTACTCCCTCGTTGTTCACGCTCTTGCGAACATCGCCGTCGCTGGGCACGCTCTTCACTGAGCGGCACGCGGTCGAAGGGGCGGACCGGGTCGTAGCGTTGAGCCACCAGATTTGGACGAGACGGTTCGGTTCGGATCAAGCGATTCTCGGCGCACCGATTTCGTTGAATGGCGAACCACACGTAGTGATCGCAGTGCTTCCTGAGAGTTTCGACTTCTTCGAACGTGATGTGGACTTCTGGAAGCCGCTTGTCGTGCGGGCGGATGAACCACCGGTTGGCAGCGCGACCATTCACAGCACGTACATCGGAGTTGGACGCTTGCGGGAGGGCGTGTCAGCAGAGCGAGCTGAGACGGAGGTGAGCACCATTCTCGATAGGCCGGACGCCAGCCTCCCGCTGATGCCGGGCGTCCAATTCGAGACGCGCGTTGTTCCGTTCCGCGAAGAACAAGTGCGTCCGTATCGGCGAGCACTCTTGATGTTCGCCTTGGCGACTGCCCTCGTGTTGCTGATGGCCTGCGCCAATGTCGGTGGCCTGTTGCTCGCCCGCGGCATCGTGCGGCGGAGGGAACTCGCCATCCGGGATGCACTCGGCGCGGGGCGGGGCAGGATCGTTCGTCTCTTGCTCGTCGAGAGTGTCGTTCTGAGCGTCGCTGGCGGCGCGCTCGGTCTAGCCGTGGCGGCAGGTCTTGTCCGCGCCGTTCCGGCACTGTCACCAAGCCATATTCCCGGGCTCGCGGAAATCGGACTCGACGGTTTAATGCTGACATTCGCGGCCGGTCTCTCGCTGGTGGCGGGTGGGCTGTCCGGAGCAGCGCCGGCGATGGTCTGCTCACGCGTCGATCCGTGGCAGACTCTCGGTCGCGGCAGCCTGTTGGCTGTCGGTGGCTTCGGCCGTTTCCGGCCGAGTCGGGTGCAGGCCGGGTTGGCTGTCGTGCAGGTGGCGTTGGCGTTAGTGGTAGTGAGCACTGCCGGTTTGCTACTGCGTAGTTTTGTGGCGCGCGTCACGCTCGATCTCGGTTTCGATCCGACGAATGTCGTTGTAGCGCAGGTGCACACACAAGCGGTGGACCGCGTCTTCAGTGGCGCCGGGGGTCAGATCGGACCGGAGGCATTCGCCGAGATGGACGTCGCGCTACGGAGTACCGCGGAGAGGCTTCTTCTGCGGATGGACCGTGTCGCCGGCCTGCCGCAGGTGAACGCTGTGGCCTTAGCCTCCAGCGCGCCGATGTCTCCTGCAAATTCGACCCAGGCGATAGTGGTTGCGGGCCAACCTCCACCGATCGACGCACGGGACCAACTACTGGCTTCTACGCGAACCGTGAGCGCCGAATATGCCGAGGTGATGCGACTTCGGGTGCAAGCCGGCCGGTTCTTTACCGATCGGGATACGGCTGGCAGCCCGCTCGTGGCGGTCGTCAGTGAGTCGTTTGCCCGACAAGCGTTCGGTGGCGAGCCAGCGGTCGGTCAGCGGTTGGCGACAGCGGGGCTCGGATTCCCGGGATTCGCGCCCGGTGACGGCGCGCGCACAGACGAGACGTGGGAGGTCGTTGGCGTAGTGGCTGACGTGACAGGTCCGCCGGGGTCAGCGCTCGCCGAAGCGTCCAGCAGCGTGGTCTACTCATCCATTCTCCAGCCAAGTATGAACCGACTGCCTGCCCTAGGGACGCCGACCATTGTTGTGCGTACCGCCGACGACCCGGAACCCGTCGTTCCCTTCCTACGTGAGGTCGTCGCTGACGTCGATCCGAGAGGAAGGATCACCATGGGAACGCTTGAAACGCAGCTCGCGGCACGCGCCGCGCAGCCGCGCTTTTTCGCTATGTGCGCCCTGATCTTCGGGGCGGTGGCTTTGCTGTTGGCCGCGTTCGGGCTCTATGGCGCACTAAGCTATGCCTTCTCTCAGCGCCAACGCGAAATCGGTGTCCGGAGGGCGTTGGGAGCCACACGCGGTGATGTGCTCCGGTTGGTCGTGCGGGAGGGAACTGCACTCGTGGCCGTCGGGGCTGTCCTGGGCCTGTGCGGCACCGTCGCAACGACGCATCTGATCGAGAGCGTGCTGTTCGGGGTGACCCCTCTGGATCCGCTGACCCTGGCCGCAGGGATGACGGTCCTCATTGCGGTGGCGCTGTTTGCCTGCTGGTTGCCAGCGCGGCAGGCTGCCCGTATTCGACCGATCGAGGCCTTACGTGAGAACACGTAAGGGCGCGCTTGCAGGAGCCTGGGCGCATTGGCCCCGCGCGGCACGCGGTTGAACTCCACGGTGGTCGGTCCGTGCGATCCTGAAACCCCGCCTGGCTCCGCTCACGCCGCTCGGCCTCTTGCCACTTCCCGACGCTTCCAAGCCAACCGGGGTGTCTTTTGCGGGGCAGTCGCGGTCCACTTGGGCCTCGAACGCAGAATTGACGATGAAGCCAGTACGGTCTACGTCTGGCTTCGAGTGTCGGGTCGAGTGCTGGTTAGAAAGTGGGAATCAACGAGGCAAGCGTGGTCGGCACGCTAGCAGTAAGGCATTAATTGTGAATAGCTTGCAGCATTTCCGTTACGAACTGTGACCTTTCAGCAGGTTGTCCGCTCGACCCCCATAGGCGAGACTGATGGGTGAAGAAAACCAAAGTCTCACCCCAGAGGGCCGAGTAGACATCCATCAGAATGCCAGAACCACCCCTGCGAGTCGAGCCGAACTGGTGGCTCGCGTGCTCGACGACCACCTGCCCGTGAGCCTCGTCGCGGCGGCGGCGGGCGTCTGTCCCCGCACCGTGCGCAAGTGGGTCGCCCGGTACCCGGCCGAAGGCCGAGAGGGCTTGGCGGACCGCAGTTCGCGGCCCCATCGACAGCCCCGAGCCACGCCGGCAGCCATCGTCTCCCGCATCACGGCGCTGCGACGCCAGCGGCAGACGGGCGTCCAGATTGCCCGGACCGTGGGCGTCTCACCCGCCACCGTCAGCCGCGTCCTGCGCCGGGCGGGCCTTCATCGACTCGCCGCGCTCGAATGGGCTCCGCCCGCGCCGATACGCCCGATACCTTGAAGTCCCCGATGTCGCGCGTTGCGACTCGCATGCCTTGGACGAGAGCAATAGCGGCTATCTGCCCGTCGGCGACGTTGAGCCGCGCGCCGTCCTGTTCGGCCCTGGCCGCCACGTCTCCGTAGACCGCGGCGGCACGTTCACGGTAGGTCGACGGGCGCTTGACGCTGATCATGGTCGCGGAGGAACGGTTCGATATCTGCACCCGGCTCGACGACCGCGATCAGATCGTGTGGGAATTCTGTCGACGACACGGATTCCTCGGCAGCCTGATCCAGGACCATTCGCGCCAGCGCTTCGAGGCTGCACCCGCGCTGTTCGGCGTGTTGTCGAAGCCGCTCCTTTGACTCTGCCGACAGGTTGCGAATCGTGATGCTAGCCACGACAGATTCCTCCAACGACCGCGCCAGCTCCATGATTGCGTGCAATCACTTTCCGTGCAACGGCCTCGAAACCACAGACACGGGAGCGTGAACAACTGTTGCGAGCGAGCTTGTCCCCAAGAGCGACTGGCCGGTGGTCGCTCGAATGCCGGTCTAGGTTGCGTGGCTCCGTTCGTGCGCCAGCAGCCGTTCCTTGGTCGGCAGGCCGCCCCCGTACCCCACGAGCGTTCCGTCGGCCCCGATCACGCGGTGGCACGGGACGATGATGGCAATCGGGTTGTGGTGGTTGGCGCCGCCGACGGCGCGTGACGCAGTGGGCTTTCCGATACGACGCGCCAGCTCGCCGTAGGAGATGGTCTCGCCGTACGGGATCCGCTGCAGCTCCCGCCACACCCGGCGCCGGAACGGCGTGCCGACATTCAGTCCGAGGGGCAGGTCGAACGTCGAACGGGCGCCGGCGAAGTACTCCGCCAACTGCTCCTTCGCCTGGGCGATGGGGGCCGGCAGATCGTCGTTACAGCAGCACCAGGCCGGGTCGGGCGCGTTTGACGCCTCCTTCGGGAGGTTCACCTGATCGATCTGCGTGTCGTCTCCAACGATGCGCATCGTGCCGATCGGCGTCGGGAAGTCGTGGTACAGCTTGGCGGCAGGTGGCGTGCTGGCGTTCGGCAACGTGTGATCCTCCTTCGTCCTGTTGCTAGCGCGTTCTGAACAGGTCGCTCTGCACGACCCGGTGAATCATCTGGCGGACGGGATGTCCGTCGCTTCGTCCTCGTTCGACAATCTGCTCGACCGCGTCACGATCCGCGAACTCGATCTCGGCGCCGGTCGAGAAGACCAGCAGGTTCGACGCGAGGTGACGCGCGACCTGGTCGAGCTCCTGCTCGAGCAGAAGCCGCTTGTAGTCCCGGATGTCGGCAAACGCCTCGCCCTCCGGCGTCACCCCGCTCGGGTCGACCGCCGGTCCCTCGGTGTACGGGGCCGGGTAGCGCAGGCCGCCGCCGACGTCGATCTCGCCGCCCGACAGGCGGTACCGCGTCCGGAAGCCGCCGATGGGATCGAACGACTCCATCGCGAATCCCGGTGGATCGATCACACGGTGGCAATTGGCGCACACGGGGCTGGAGCGATGCGCCTCGAGTTGTTCCCGAACGGTCGTCGTGCCGCGGGTGTCGGGCTCGAGAGCGCCGACTTCGGCGGGCGGCGGTGGCGCCGGCCGGCCCAGGAGGTTCGCGAGCACGAAGTTCCCCCGGGGAATCGGCGACGTCGTCGTCCCGTTCGCCGTGACCTTGTGAATGCTGGCCTGCGTGAGCAGCCCGCCGCGCGGGCTGTCGGCCGGCAGCATCACCTTTCGCATGTGTTCGCCCGTAATGCCGGGGATGCCGTAGTGCCCGGCGAGCTGGCGGTTCACGAAGGTGAAGTCGGCGTCGACGAGCGACCCCGCGCTGAGGTCCCCGGCGATCAACTCGGCCAGGAAGAGCTCGGTCTCTCGCACCATCGCCTGCCCCAGCCGATCGTCGAACTCGGGGTACATGCCCCGATCGGGAGTGGTCGCCTTCAGCTCGTTGAGCCGGAACGCCTGCCCGACGAAGTCCTTGACGAAGCGCTCGCGCTTCGGATCGTCGAGCAGCCGGTCGACCTGCCGTGCGAGCACGTCGGGGGCGGACAGCCTTCCTTCGCCCGCAAGGTCGAGAAGCTCGGCGTCCGGCATGCTGCGCCAGAGGAAGTACGACAGGCGCGTGGCCAGGCCGAAGCCATCCAGGGTGGAAGCGGCGACGTTGGGATCGGACGAACTGGCGTGATACAGAAACGCCGGCGCGCTCAGGATCGCCCGAAGCGGCAGACGGACCGCGTCCAGAAACGGCTGGCCGTCGTCGAGCAGCGGACGGGCCAGACTCGCGTAAGCCTCGATCTCCCCGTCGGCCAGCGGTCGCCGGAACGCGCGCGGGGCAAGGGCCGCGACGATGTCGACGATGTGACCGTAGGGGTCCTTCGTCAGCCGGATCTCGCCGTCCGCGTCGAACTCGACGCCGGTCAACAGCCGCCGCGTGCTCCGGGGAGGCCATACGCCATCCGTCAGGAGCGGCCCCTCGATCGTCATCGTCTTGAGCGCGACGCCTTCACCCGGATGGTGCTTCAGCCCACCGAACCCGCTGTGCGGGTCCCCAGGAACCGCGTGCGTGGGTCGCGGGCCGTCGAGATCCGCGGGCACGGGCGCGATGAGGTCACCGGGGCGGAGATACGGCGTGACCTCAACGGTCCGGATCCCCTCGCCAATCAGGTCGAACTCGCCCAGCAGCTCTTCCAGCGCCGGGACTCCGCCCCCCGACCGGTGCCCCCGGTAAAGGGACAGCGTCACGGGGCTGACCGCCTGGTGGGGATAGGCCTCCACCGCGACCCGGTACCGGCCGGGGACGGTAACCCGGTGCCCCTCGCTCTGGCTGTTGACGGTGTAGGTGGATGCGGCGTCGATGAAGGCAACGTAGGCATCGTCGAGTTGCTTGACGATCCCCTGCCCCAGTCCCGTGTTGTTGGCGACGCGGTGGAGATACTCCGACTTCGCGTACTCGATGACGTAGGTGTCGGTCTCGGGAGCGGGCCCGACAAGAAGAACCCCATCGAGCGCCCGGTCGGCCGCCTCCAGGTAGCTCCGCACGTGAATGGGCGACATGCTCTGGTACGCCGCGACCGTGTCGAATCCCCCGGAATCGGCCTCCGCCGGCAGCAGCGGAATCAGGTTGGAGGCGACCACCTCGTCGATTCCCAGCAGGTCCTGCATCGTGTACGCGTACTCGAGTCGCGTGAGCCGGCGAAGCGGGGTCCGCTGCTCGCCGCGGGCGGCCCGGCTCGCGTCGACCAGCGCCTGCTTCAACGACCCGAGGGCGGTCGCGACCACGGCCGCGTCGGGTCGTGGGGCCGCGGCCGGCGGCATCTCGCCTTTCTCTAGCCGCTCGTAGACCCGCTCCCAGACCTTGAGGGTCTCCGGGTCGGTCAGGTCAAACCCGAGGCGTTCGAGATTGAGCGGCGTGACGGTGCGCGCGCTGTGACACTGAAGGCAGGACGACTCGACGAGCGGCGCGACGTCGGCTGCGAACGTCTGGGCGGCCGCGGCGCCGGGCGCGGTTAGCGTCGCGAGCACGAGAATCAGCGTTGCCAGCCGCGTGGTCGAGAGCGTGAGCATCGGAGTTCTTCGCCTCGTGTCTCCCGGTAGTTTAGCGCCTCTGGATTTCCCTCAACCGACATGCCCGGCGCCATGCCGGGCGGGGGCGGACATGGGTGCGCCGGCAATCAGAACTGAATCCCAGCGCCAACGTGGACGCGCACCGACCCGACGAGATCGTGCGCGACATCGACATGGACCTGGAAGAACTGCGGGGCGAAGAAGACGCCGACGCCGGCCCCGTCGAGGAACTCCGCGCCCCGGAGCGGTTGGCCGGCGTCCCAGACCGCGGCGCGGTCATAGAAGAAGCGCAAGCCGGCACTGCCGACCGACAGCGGTGAGGTCACCGGCACCCGCCATTCGAGCGAGCCGGCGAGCAGGCGGTCGCCCATCCGCACGCCGACCGGCCAGCCGCGAAGTGTCGCGCCGCCCCCCAGAAGTGGCTGTTCGTAGAGCGGAAGGGGGCCGGACGCGCCTTCGTACGACAGCCGCGCGGCAACGACGGACTGCCCGGTCACGCCGACGAATGCCCGCGCGTCGAGCCGCGGCCGCACAATTGGCCCACGGCCATCAATGGCGATCCGTTCGACCGACGCCGCCAGCCCCGCCGTGTTGCGCGGGAAGCTCGCGGCCGCGGCCGGGCGGTAATCCACTCCCACCTCGGTGCGCGTCAGCCGGTCGACGCCACCCCCGAACCGCACCTCGTCCCGCGTCAGTGCGGCGTGAAACCGCACACCGGACGAGAAGCGGCGGTCGGCGCCCACGCGGACGCGGGTGCGGTCGTCCACCAGTCCGAGCGCGGGATGCTGCCGACGGGCGCGCGACCCGCCAGCCAGCAGGCGATCGACGATGCGACCGGGCAGTGGAACGTCCAGCTCCATCTCTACCCCCCGCTCACCGCCCCAGGTGGCCGGGACCGACACGCGGCTCCCCTCCCCCGCGACGTCCAGCAGGCTGAACCGCGCACCGTAGGTCAGGCCGTAGCCTTCCTCGTAGCGCAGGACCGGCATGAACATCGGCTGACCGGCGAGACGGGTCAGGGCGCGCAGCAGGTCGTTCCGCACCGATGCAGCCGGCTCTTCGCGGACGACGATGACCAGCGCGACGCGGTCCGTGGCGGTTAGCGATCGGTACCGCTTCCGCACTTCCACCGTGGCGAACCGGCCACTGGCGAGCAGGCGATCCGTCACCGTCTCGAGCAGGTCTGGCGTGACCGCGTCACCGAGAGCGACTCCCACCAACTCCAGCATTTCGGCATCCGGAATCGAGTGGTTGCCGTGGACGCGCACTTCGGCGACCGTCTCTGTGGTCGGTGGCGACTGCGGCTGCGCCGCCACTGCTGGCGGGAGAGCCAGGGCCGCCGCTAGCGCGACGAGGATGCCCCCAAGGCGGCGCGAACTCATCGCACGGGTGGACCGAACGAACGGATCCGGCCGCCGCTCTCCGCCTCGCGGTAGTTGGTGTACCGGCGGATGTTGTGCGCCTCGTACCGGCCGGTGGCGAGTGAGAACGCGGCCCGCATCTCCACCTCCGACGGCAACCAGACGCCGGCGAACGGCTGCTGCATGGTCATCGAGGCCGTGAGCTCTTCGACCCGGAACAGCCAGCGTCCAGGCAGGAACTCGAAGCCGAGATTGTCGAACGTGTACCGGACGATCTGATGCTCGTTGGGATCGATCCAGAGGGTGACCAGCGCCGTCTTGTCGAGGTCGCTCTCGATCTCGCGCGCCCTTTCGTCATCGTCCCGGTCCTCGGCATCGGACGGGCCGGCGTCGTCGTCGCTGAACATCTGTTCCGGGTAGTACTCGATTCGGACGACCTCATGGCCGTCGAGCGTCTCGCGCCCCACCAGGTAGTAGCGCCCCGGTTCGAACTGGAAGTCAAGGAAGAAGGAGTCGGAGACGAAGCCCGGCTCCAACCCGTCCATGACACGATCCGAACCGGCTGCCGGGCCACCGGTGTCGGACACCTCAGGCAGGGCGAGCAGCGCGCGGTTCGCCTCCCGCAACCTCTCGGCCCGCTGGCGACCGTCTACGCCGTCCGCCGGCGCCGCTTCGACCCCGTCCACCACCGCGGCATCCACCGGCGCGATCCGCACGCCGTCACGCACCGCCAGCTCGAACAACTCGAGAAACTGTGCGAACTCCTCGTCGGTGGCCGACCCCGCGGCGGGCGCGATCTGCGGAAGCGCCCCGTCGAGCATCGCCCGCAGCTCGTCGCGCATCAGGCGGTCCGCTTCCAGCATCGAAAAGCCGTCCCGAACCTTGGCGACCGCGCGGCCGAATCCGACCGAGTCAACGCCCCCGCGCTCCTCCAGGATCCAATCCGCCGCGCCGATCATCGCGGCCTGGCCGTCGTTCCAGTCACGCGCCTGTCGCGCGATCGTGTCGAGCAACTCGAAGTCGACGCTGCCGCCCCACTCCCTTTCGATCGCGATGCGGACATTCTCGCGCGCCGTCCGGCGCGACCAGCGCGCCGGGGACTCCCGTTCGCGCAGCCGGCGCCGCGAGCGCCGCTCCTCCTGCCGCAACCAGTCCGCCTCGTACTCACGCCGCGCGGCCTCACCGATAGTGACGCCATCGATCCGAACCGGGCTGCGGACGAAGATGCCATCGCGCTCGTACCACGTGTAATCGCCGCGCCTCCCCCAGAGCGAAACGCCGCCGGGTCCGCTCAACTGGCCCTCGGCCGTCTCGTCGAGGATGTACTGCAGGCGCGCCGCGGCGTTCTCCTCCCGCTTCTCCAGGACCCGCTCCATGAAGCGGTCGAGCTCGTTGTCGGTCTCCTGCTGGCCGGCGCGTGGCGCGGCGACGGACCCCAGCCACAGCGCAATCGCCAGCGCCATGCCGGCCGCGGCGGCGGACCGGCCTCGCGTCGCACGCGTCAGGTTCATCGGAAGCGGTTCATCCAGCCTTGCTGCCCCCGGCCATGGAGCGCACGGTCATGGCCGGGGGATCAGGTCGCCCTCGTAGGTTACCTTCTCACCCGCAACGATCAGCACGTCGAGCGTGAGCGTCTCGTAGTACGGGTGGCGCACTTCGACCGTGTGTGGCCCTTCCTCGAGACGCACCCGCTGGAAGAACCCGTCGAAGTCGTCGACGAGACCGACGAAGTAACCGTCAACGTATACCTGCGCGTCGCGTGGCCGCACTTTCAGACGCAGGAAGCCGGTGTAGAAGTCGCTGTAGTTGTAGCGATAGCCGTAACCGTATCCGCCGTACCCGTAGGGGTCGTACCAACCCCCGTACGGATCGTAGACGGTGGACCAGACGCCACCGCCGTAGGGACGGTGGCCGACGTGCACGCCAAGGTGGAAGCCGGGGAAGTAGAACCAGGAGCCATGGACCCGCGGCCACCGGTAACCGTGAAGCGGCACGTAGCGGTACCGCACGGGGGACCGCCACGGACGGTAATAGCCGTAGCCGGTCCTGTAGTTGTAGCCGTAGCGGTAGCCGCGTCGGCCGCCTCGATTGTCGTGGCGGTCGCCCCGGAGTCGGGGCCGGCTCGTGTCGATGACGCCGCGACCGCCGCCGCGGCCCCGGCCGCCACCAACCCGTGGTACGGCGCGGCCCCGGTCGACGACCTGCGGCGCGCGCTGCCGCGGCGTGGCGGTGCGTGAGCCTCCGCCGCGGCGACCGGTACGGCTGGTGTCGATCCCCGGGGAGGGCGCCGCCGGACGACCGGACCGAACACCGCCGGTTCGGCCGGGACGGTCAGGCGCGGGTGCCGCCCCCGGAGCACGGCGTGGCGTCGCGCGGCCCCGGCCGGCCACCTCCGGCGCGCGCTGGCGCGGCTGCGCGGTGCGCGTTCCGCCATCGGGGCGACCAGGGCGAGGGGCATCTACCCCGGGAGCAGGCGCAGACGGACGGTTCGGCCGCGCCTCACCCGTCCGGCCGGGACGGCTCGGCGGTGGCGCCGACGGTGCGGCAGCCTCCGGTGCGCGCCGCGACGGGGCCTGTGCTCGCGGCGCTGAAGGACGGGCGGCCGGCGCCCGCCGGGACGGCGCCTGCGCACGCGGCGTGCGCTGCGACGGAGCCTGCGCGCGTGGCGCCTGGGCACGAGGCCGTGGCGCACGGGTACGGGGCGCCTGGGCGCGTGGCGCCGAGGGCCGTGCCGCCGGTGCGCGTCGAGACGGCGCCTGGGCGCGGGGTGCGCGTCGGGATGGAGCCTGCGCGCTGGGCGCACTCCGGCGCGGCGCCTGAGCGCGGGGCGGCGGCGCGGACCGGGCAGGAGGCGACGCCTGCCGGCCGCCGCGGGGACGCGCCCGCTGCGCCTCCGCTGTCTCGGCCGAAATCGCGACGACGGGCGCGCCGAGCACTAACACCAGAAGCGCCGTCGACAAGGACGACGTGAAGCGCGGCATGAGGCGTGACATGGTCCATCTCCTCCGTGCTCTTTGATTACCGTAGTCCCAATCCGGGAATCGAGCACGCACGATCGAGATGCATGCATACGGCATGCCAACTTAACTGCCAAGCCTTGGAGCGCTGGAAACGGGGCTTCCGTGAAGATGTCGATCTGCCGACGGCGTAACCATCTGCCTCTGGAGCGGACGAACCTGTCCTCGACAGGGTACGGGCAGTTATTCCGTCGATGTCAGCCGTGCGCGCTTTGCCCGCTGCCGGAATTACGCGACAATAGGCGCTGCACATCCAGGCCGCGCGGGCGGCAGTCGGACCGCTTCCCGATAACGGAGAGATTCTTGATGCGAACTGCACAGCGACGGAGTGAACGGACGGTAGGGGGATGGATTGCAACCGCGCTCGGGCTGGCGCTCGTGGCGCCGGGACTCAACGCGGTCGACTGGCCGGAATGGCGCGGCTCCGGCCGTCAGGCGGTCTGGACCGAAGATGGCATCATCGACCGCTTCCCGGCCGACGGGCTGGATGTCACCTGGCGCAGGCCGATCAACGGGGGTTTCGCCGGGCCGGCGGTGGCCGACGGACGCGTGTTCGTCGTCGACTTCGAGTTCCTGCCGGAAACTCGGGTGATGGATGGCACGGAGCGCGTGCTCGCCCTCGATGAGGAAACGGGCGACATCCTGTGGACGTACGAGTGGCCGACGGCGTACCGCAATCTGCAGCTTTCGTACGCGACGGGACCGCGCGCGACACCGACCGTCGACGACGACCGGGTCTACGTCGCCGGCGGAGCCGGCATGCTGCTCTGCCTGCAGGCCGAGACGGGCGAAGTGGTCTGGCAGCACGACACGGTGAACGAGTACGACACGACCGTACCGGTCTGGGGGACGGCCAGCTCGCCTCTCGTCGACGGCGATCTGCTGATCCACGTCGTCGGCGCCGAGCCGGACGGCCTGGTGATGGCGTTCGACAAGATGACCGGCGAGGAAGTCTGGCGCGCCATCAACGTGACGAACGAGATGGGCTACGGCCAGCCGGTCATCTACGAGGCCGGCGGCGTCCGCCAGTTGATCGTCTGGCACCCCACCGCGCTCAGCTCGCTCAATCCGGAGACCGGTGCGATCTACTGGTCCGAGCCGTGGGACGTCCGCTCCAGCATGACGGTGACGACGCCGGTGCGTAGCGGCAACCAGCTCTTCGTGACGCAGTTCTACGGCGGTTCGATGATGCTCCGCCTGGCCACGGACCGCCCCGCCGCCGAGCTCGCCTGGCAGATCAACGGCACGAGCGAGATGCCGGAGGACACCCTGGCCCTCCATTCGCTCATCACGACACCGATTGTCGATGGCGACTACATCTACGGGGTCGACAGCTACGGCGAGCTGCGCGGCCTCGACGCGCGGACCGGGGACCGGCTCTGGACGTCGGACGAGATGACCGTGCAGCGCCGGTGGGGCGCCGCCTTCATGGTGCGCCACGGCGACCGGTACTTCGTGAACAACGACGCCGGCGACCTGATCATCGCGCAGTTCACGCCGGAGGGCTACGTCGAGATCGATCGGACGAGGCTGATTGAGGCGACCTCGCAGGCCGGCTACGGGCCACGGCGCTTCGAGGATCGGGGAGTCAACTGGACGCACCCGGCGTATGCCAATCGCCATCTCGTGACGCGGAACGACGAGGAGATCATCCGCGTCTCGCTGGCGGCTGAGGATTACCAGTAACGCGGGCAGGAGCGAGGGCAGGAACGCGGGCAATTCGCGGAGGGCAATGCGATGAAGAGCAGAACGATCTGGGGCCGGCGCTGGCCGGCCATGGCGGCGGCGGGCGTACTGGCGGCGGCGTTGCTGGCATCGGGCGGGTACGGGGCCGCGCCGTTCGCCGCAGGCGCGGCGGAAGACATCGTCGTGGCCGAGGCGGAGTCGGTCGGCATGTCGTCCGAGCGGCTGAAGCGGATCAACACATTCATTCAGGAGTACATCGACAGCGACCAGATCGCGGGGGCGGTGACCCTGGTGGCGCGCAAGGGAAGGGTGGTCCACTTCGAGGCGCAGGGCTGGCGCGACGCGGCGAACCAGATCCCGATGACGACGGACGACATCTTCGTGCTGATGTCGATGACGAAGCCCGTTGTCTCGTCGGCGCTGATGATGCTGTTCGAGGAAGGAAAGTTCCTGCTCGATGATCCGATCGCCAAGTGGATCCCGGAGTACGAGAACCATAGCGTCCGGATCAACGCCGACGGCGTCCGCCCGGTCACCGTGCCGGAGACACGGCCCGTCACGATACGGCATGTCCTGACCCACACGTCGGGCCTGACGATGAACCCGGCCGGCAAGGGGCTGACCGACGCGCAGATCGCGAAGGTGACGAACGACGGCAAGGGTTGGCCGACGCTCGCCGAGCGGGTCGCCGCGGCCGCCATCATCCCGGGCGCGTTCCATCCGGGCGACGAGTGGCAGTACGGCGACTCCACCGACTATGTCGGCGTTCTCGTCGAGAAGATCTCCGGGCAGACGCTCGATCAATTCCTGCGCGAGCGGATCTTCGAGCCGCTCGGCATGACGGACACCTACTACTACGTGCCGCAGGAGAAGGTGGAACGCATGCCTTCGGTCTACCGGCCGGACGCCGACGGCAAGATCGAGCTGATGGTGCAGCCGGAGTACGTCGAGCCGCGGCCGATGTTCCGGGGCGTGGCGGGGCTTGCCGGCACCACCACGGACTACTACCAGTTCGCGCAGATGATCGCGAACGGTGGCGAGTTGAACGGCGTGCGGCTGCTCGGCCGGATGACCGTCGACAACATGATCAGCAACCACATCGGTTCCGGCAAGGACGTCTACGTCCGCGGCCCCGGCTACGGGTTCGGACTCGGCTTCGGCGTCCTCACCGATTCGGCGCGGGCGACCGACGCGCTGTCGATCGGCAGCTACACTTGGGGCGGCGCCTACGGGACGCTCTACTGGGCCGACCCGGTGGAGGACCTGATCGGCCTGTTGATGATCCAGATCCGGCCCTACAACCACCTGAACATCCGCCCGATGTTCTCGAACGTGGTGTCGCAGGCGGTCATCGACAGCCTGGCGGATCAGAAGCCGAAGATCATGGGGCGACCGACACCGCACTGACGCGAGGCGGATCGCGCCGCGCGCGCACGGAGCTTGGTCCGCCGGCCTCCAGGCCGGCATTTCCGGAACGCGCAGCGCACGGAGGGAGCAGGTGATGGGGATCAGACGGAGCGCGCGCGTGCTCGCCGCGGCGGCGGCCGTCGCTCTGGCGGCCGTCCTTTCCGCGCCGCCGGCCGCCGGTCAGGATCGCGGCGACGTATTTCCGTTCCCGGTCACCACCTTCGAGTTGGACAACGGCCTGAAGGTGGTGGCCGTCGACTACGACAGCCCCGGCGTCATCGCCTACTACACGGTGGTCCGGACCGGCTCGCGGAACGAGGTGGAGCCGGGCTTCTCCGGCTACGCCCACTTCTTCGAGCACATGATGTTCCGCGGCACGGAGAAGTATCCGACCGCCGCCTACAACGAGGCGGTGAAGGTGATGGGGGCCGACTCGAACGCCTTCACGACGAGCGACTGGACGGCCTACCACTACGTCGCGGCGGCCGACGCGCTCGAGACCATCATCGATCTCGAGTCGGACCGCTTCATGAACCTGCGCTACACCGAGGAGGACTTCCGGACCGAGGCGGGCGCCATCATGGGCGAGTACAACCTCAACTTCTCCAACCCGGTGGCCCTGCTGCGGGAGCGGCTCCTCGACCTCGCCTACACGACGCATCCCTACAAGCACACGACGATCGGCCTGCTGGAGGACATCCGGAACATGCCGAACCACTACGACTACAGCCTGCAGTTCTACGACCGGTACTACCGGCCGGAGCACTGCATCATCGTGGTCGTGGGGGACGTCGACACGGCGGAGCTGGTGCGGCTGGTGCAGCAGTACTACGGCGGCTGGGAGCGGGGCAGCTTCGTGCCGGAGATTCCGCAGGAGCCGACGCAGACCGAGGCGCGCGAGGACCGCCTCACCTGGCCCAACCCGACGTTGCCGTGGCTGATGATGGGCTACCACGCGCCCGCCTTCTCGGACGAGCGGATCGACATGCCGGCCCTCGACGTCCTGTCGCAGTTGCTCTTCTCGGAGACCTCTCCCCTCTTCCGGAAGCTCTACCTGGAGGAGCAGGTGGTCGACGTCGTCCAGGGGAGCGCGCTCGACAGCCGTGATCCGCCGCTGTTCACGATCATCGCGCGGATCACGGACCCCGAACGGATCGATTTCGTCCGCGACGCGATCATCGCCGAGATCGAACGGATGAAGACCGAGCCGGTCGACGCGGACGTGCTCGCGGCGACCAAGTCGCACATGCGCTACGGCTTCGCGATGGGGCTCAACAACCCCGGCGGCATCGCCCGGACGCTGGGGCATTACCTGCAGTTGACGGAGGATCCGGAAACCGTCAACCGCGTCTACCGGCTCTACGACGCGGTGACGGCGGAGGACGTGCAGCAGGTGGCGACCGAGTACTTCGCCCCGACGAACCGCACTGTCGTCGTCATGACGCAGGAGGAACGGCCGTGACCGCGGCCCGGACGGCACGGCAGCATATGCTACGCCGGCCGGTGCGCCGGCCGGTGCGCCGGTCTCCAGACCGGCATCCGGCGCTGGCGATCGTCGCGGCGCTCTTCCTGACCGGCGCCCTTGCCGCGTGCGGTCCGTCGGACCCCGGTAGCGGCAGCGACTCCACCGGCGGCGACCCCGCCATCGTCGAGCTGCCGGTGGCGAACTCGCCCCTCGTCACCTTCCGGATCGGGTTCCAGACCGGCTCGGTGGACGACCCGCCCGGCAAGAACGGGCTGAATGCCCTCACCGCGCTCATGATCGGCCGCGGCGGCACCTCGTCGATGACCTTCGAGGAAATCACCGAGGCGCTGTACCCCTGGTCCGCGGCCATCCGCGCGCAGTCCGACAAGGAAATGACCGTGCTCGTCGGTGAAGTGCACGTCGATCACCTGGAGCCGTTCTTTGCCATCGTGCGCGACCTCGCGACGGCCCCGCGCTTCGATCAGGCCGACTTCGACCGGAACCGCGACTTCCTCGTGAACAGCGTCACCGCCGGCCTCCGCGGCAGCAACGACGAGGAACTGGGAAAACAGGCGCTGAACGCCCTGATGCATGCCGGGCACGCCTACGAGGCGCCCTCCATCGGCACCGAGGAAGGGCTCGGCTCACTCACCCTTGATGACGTTCGCGCGTTTCATGCGTCGCACTACACCCGTGACCGGGCGCTGGTCGGCATCGGCGGCGGCTATCCCGACGGGTTTGCCGATCGCGTGCGGGAGGAGATTCTCGACGCACTGCCGGTGGGAGAGGGGCCGCGCGCGGCCATCGCCGCACCCGCCACCCCGAACGGCTACGAGCTACTCATCGTCGAGAAGGAGGCCATCGCCACCGCCATATCGATCGGCTTTCCGATCGACATCACGCGCGCCGATGACGACTTCTTCGCGCTGATGGTGGCGAACTCCTACTTCGGCGAGCACCGGACGTTCAACGGCCTGTTGATGAACGTGATGCGCGGCGCTCGCGGGCTGAACTACGGCGACTATTCCTACATCGAGAACTTCATCCAGGACGGCGGCTCGCGCCTGCCGGTCCCGAACATCCCGCGCAGCCGCCAGTTCTTCAGCATCTGGATCCGCCCCGTGCCGCACCACAACGCACACTTCGCGCTCCGCCAGGCGATTCGCGAGCTACGCCGCCTGGTGGACGACGGGCTCAGCCAGGAAGACTTCGAGGCGACGCGGGAGTTCCTGCTGAACTACTCACGCCTCTACGTCCAGACCACCGGCCGGCGGCTCGGCTACCGGATGGACTCCGCCGCCTACGGCATCGGCGACTTCATCGAGGAAATCGCCGCGCGACTACCGGCGCTGACCCTGGAGGACGTCAACGGCGCCATCAGCCGCCACCTGCAGGCGGACAACCTGGCCGTTGCCGTCGTCACGCGTGACGCCGAGACGTTCCGGGACGCCGTGCTCTCGAACACGCCGTCGCCTCCGACCTACAACGCCGACGTGACCGAGGCAATCCGCGCCGAGGACGCCGAAATCGAGGTCTTCGAGCTGCCGTTCACGACGGAGCGCACACGCATCGTTCCCGTCGACGAGATGTTCCGCACCGTCGGCGCGCTCTGACGCCAGACTAGCGGGCCAACTGCAGTAGCTCGTTCATGGCGCCGGAGCGGTAGCCGTCAGGGTCGACTTCCACCCGCGCGAACCCGGCGGCGCGGAACCCGGCCGTGACGTCGCGCAGCAGGGCCGCGTCTTCGGTGAGTCTTGCCACCTCTTCGGGCGCCACCTCGACGCGCGCCAGCTCGCCGAAGTAGCGCACCCGGCAAACGCGGAACCCGTGCTCGCGCAGCACGCGTTCGCATTCGGCGACGCGCGTCAGGCGCTCGGGCGTTATCTCCGTTCCGTACGGAAAGCGGCTGGACAGACACGCGAGGGCCGGTTTGTCCCAGACCGGCAGGCCGATCCGCCGTGCCGCCTCACGGATATCCGCCTTGGTGAAACCGGTCTCGTCGAGAGGAGAGCGGACGCCCAGCTCCTGCGCGGCGCGGCGCCCCGGACGGACGTCGCCCCGGTCGTCGACATTAAATCCGTCGATGACACGGGGGATGCCCAGGCGTTGCGCTTCCTCCACCGCGTGGCCGTACACCTCGGTTTTGCAGAAGTAGCAGCGATTCACGGGGTTGGCCGCGTACCGGGGGTCGTCCACCTCCGCCGTCTCGATCAGCAGGTGGCGCGCGCCGAGCTGCTCAGCCAGCTCGCGGGCGGCGGCGCCTTCCTCCGGGGCGAGGCTGGGGGAAACGGCCGTAAGTGCAACCGCCCGGTCACCCAGCACGCCGACCGCTTCGGCGAGCAGGTAGCCGGAGTCGACGCCGCCGGAGAAGCAGACGACGACACGGTTCAACTCGCGCAGAAGCCGCCGGAGGCTGGCAACGCGATCGTCGAGGGTGCCGGTCTGGAGACCGGCGCACCAATCGGCACCCGCACCGGCGGTCTGACCGGCGTTCCGGGAGGTGTCTCGGGGTACCGCATTCTCAACCAGCGCCATGAAAATAGTGTAGCGTTTCACGTTTGCGGCGGCCGCGCGCCATGTCGGACGCGCCGGCGCCAAGCTCCCGGCCCGGGAATCCACCGCACGGCTCTACCATGCCCGAACCGATTCAGACCACGACGCTGCTGCTCGGCACTGCCGCGTCGCTGGCGATTCTCCACACCCTGCTCGGCATCGATCATTCGCTGCCGTTCGTGGCACTGGCCCGCGCCCGGGGCTGGACGCTCGGCCGGACCCTCACGATCACCGCGCTATGCGGCGCCGGGCATGTCGCTTCTTCGGTCGTCATCGGCGCGTTCGGCGTCGGCCTGGGCGTGGCGACCGACCGCCTGCTGTGGATCGAGTCGGCGCGCGGCGAGTTGGCCGCCGCCCTGCTGATCGGTTTCGGCCTGGCTTACGCGGCATGGGCCGTCTGGCGCCGCTTCCGGGGCGTGGGCGGCGCTCACCGGCACGCCGGCGCGGACGGCCAGGTCACGCCGGGCGCTTTGTTCGTCGTCTTCCTCCTCGGTCCCTGCGAGCCGCTGATCCCGCTGATGATGGTCCCCGGAATGGCCGCTGACTGGGCCGCGCTGCTGGCCGTCGTGGCGGTGTTCGGCCTGCTCACGGTGGCGGTGATGCTGGCCGCGGTGGCGGCGGGCTACTCCGGCGCCCGCTGGCTCGCCGCCGCGCCACTCGTCGGGCCGGGACGGGGCGGGATCGGTCTGCTTCAACGCCACGCGGATGTGGCCGCCGGCCTGGTCGTTGCCGCCAGCGGCGCCGCGGTGCTGGTGCTCGGCATCTAGTTCCATGCTGATTGACCTCCTGCTCATCGCTGTCGGGTTTGCGCTGGTCGCCAAGGGAGGCGACCTTTTCGTCGATTCGAGCATCAAGATCGGCAAGGCGCTCAGGGTTCCGCGGATCGTCATCGGCGGCACCCTCGTAAGCCTGGCGACCACGGCGCCGGAGCTGGTCGTATCGGCGACCGCCGCGTTGCGCGGCGATCCGGGAATGGCTCTCGGAAACGCCGTCGGCTCCTGCATCTGCAACATCGGCCTGATTGTCGGCGCGGTGGCGCTGATCATGCCGGTCGACGTCGACCGATCCGACTTCATCCGGCGGGCGACGTGGATGGTGTCGGGCGGTCTGCTGGTGATCGCTTTCTCCTGGGACCTGTCGATGGAACGGGTCTTCGGCGGCCTGTTGCTGGCCGGAGCATTCGGCTACCTCGGCTGGGACCTGCTCGGCATCCTGCGGTCGCAGCGCAACGGCGGGGCGTCGGAAGCCACGGCCGAGGACCGGGCGGGGCTGTCCGGGGCTGTCGGCTGGTTCTCGATCGGTGGCGGGTGCGTCCTCGCCGGCAGCTACTTCCTTGTTACCTCCGGGCAGAACCTTGCGTTGGCGGCGGGCATTCCGTCGTCGGTGATCGGCTTCACGGTCATCGCGATAGGCACGTCGGTGCCTGAGCTGGTCACGGGCGTGACGGCGGCCCGCAAGGGCGTGCCCGACCTGTCGCTCGGCAACATCATCGGCGCGAATGTCCTGAACCTGTTCCTGATCGTCGGCATGTCGGGCGCGATCGAGCCGCTCAACCTCGACCTCTTCAGTCAGCGCTACGGCCTGCCCTGGATGGCGCTCTTTTTCCTGACGGTGATCGCCGTGGTGCTGAAGTACGGCGTCGTTCGGCGGCCGGCGGGAATCGTGCTGCTCTCCCTCTACACGCTCTACGCGGTCGGCATAGGCGTCGGCATCGCGCTCGGGATGGTGTCGATTCCGGCCGGCTGAGGCCGCGCGCCAGACACGGCGCACCGTTCTTGCCGGCCTGGAGGCCGGCGCACCGGCCAGAGCTAGCGTTCCGCCCCGCAGCTCCAGCACGCGGTGAACTGCGCTTCTATCTCCTCGCCGCACCTGCGGCAACGCCACGTCTCAGCCTCCGTGGGGGCGGGCGCGCCCTTGGAGGCGGCGTACTCCTCGGCGATCTCGACGGCGCGGGCGTAGAGCACCGCATCGTCCGCGAGCACCCAGAGCGAGGGACGGGTCTCCATGCCGAAGAGGGTTCCGCCCTGGAGCGGCACGAAGTCGGCGCCGCGAATCACGACGTCAATCCCCTCGCGCTCGAGCAGACCGCGCAGCAGGTGGGCGTCGCCCTGATCATCGGCGACGTAGATCTTCCGGAGGTCCGACATCCAGGATCCGGTGTGCGCGCCCCCCCCGAGACTACGGCGCCGGCGGCACGTCGATCGGCAACTCGGCGCCGAACATGGCGGTCCGATCCTGATCGATGGCGGCCCAGCGCAGCAGGGCCTCCACATCCGGCTCGACCATGCCGTCGAACGCGGTCACGCCATTGACGCTGACCATGATCGGCTGCGTGAAGTCGAACTGCTCGGGCGACAGCAGCAGGGTGAAGCGGCGAACGCCGCGGGTGTAGACGTTGACCCGGTTACCGCGCTGATCCAGCTCGACGCGGCCGGCCGGGTTGCGTCTCGGGAACGCCTGCCGGCCCTGCGGAGCGGCATCGGCGGGATAGACCAGCGCGACGTCGAGCCGCTCCCCCGACCGCTCGATGACGAGAGGGATCCGCTGCCCTGGCGCGAAGCCGATGAGCGCCTCCTTCAGGTCGTCGACCGACGGGTTGAACTGGCCGTCGACGGCGACGATGGTGTCGTTGTCCACCATCCCGCCGGCCGACGCGATGGAATCCTCGCCCACCTCCAGGACGCGCAGGCCAGTGCCGTCCTGCAACTCGCCGATCATGTTGATGCCGAGCTGCATCCCCTGGTTCGGATCCAGGATCGTGTTGTACGGGTCGAGTTCCGGCTCCCCGTCTACCCCGCCCAGCTCGTCGATCACCAGCCAGTGGGCCCGGTTGAAACGGTCCGTCGAGCCCGTCTCCCAGGAGACCCGTGGCGGCAGCGAGCGGCGCGTCTGCTCGGCCATGAACGCCGTCATGGCCTCCGCCTCGTCGTCCCACCAGTCGGTGTTGTGGCCTGCCTCTGGCCGGGCGCGGAAGTCCAGAAAAACTCCCGCATCCTGAAAAAGCCGCATGAAGGGAATGACCGTCGCCGCCGGATAGAGGCGGTCGCGGCCGCCGTTGACGACGAAGAGCGGCTTGTTGCGGAGGTTCGTGACGTGCAGGTCCGCATCCACCTCGGAGGCGGGGTTGGCGAGAACTACCGGATGGCCAATCAGCAGGATGAAGCCGGCCCATGGCGTGGTCGCCGTCATCGCCTGGTAGTAGCCGCCCGTCGCCCCGTCCGAGACGCCGATCATATGGACCCGGTTCTCGTCGATGTTGTAGGTCCGCTTCAGGTCGTGCACGACGCCGATCAGGTTCTCGACCTGGCTCCCCTCCCACCAGAGCGACTCCGCCCATGAGAGCGGCGCCACGACGATGGCGTCGTCGCGCGCCAGGCGCTCCTCCCGGCGCCACCAGCTTCCGTCGTCCCGCTTCGGCCGTGACACACCTCCATGGAGGTAGACGACCAGCGGGTAGCGGACCGCCGGGTCGTAGCTGTCCGGCACGCGGACGATGTACGGGTGCTCCACCCCATCGCGGTTGGCGCGGGCCAGCAGTTGCCGGCCGGTCGGGACATCGTCGCGGTAGGTGCGGCCGGCGCGGAGGCGGGGCCAGACCGACTCGATGTCCGGATCGAGGGCAAAGATGCCGGACGACGCGGCAGCGAACTCCGCGTCGGTCGCTGACGCCCAGAACCGCTCTACCGCGGCGTCCAGGGCCTCATTGTCGTTCGACGACTGTCCGGCCAGCGCGACGGGAACGGCAGCCAGCCAGAACACTGCCGCCGCGCCGGTGACCAGCGCCAGAAGCCTGGCGCCGGCGCGCCCGACAGTGAGCGCAGGCCGCACGCGCGTCGCAACCGCGACGCGCGTCACCCGGGTCACGGCTGGCCTTCAGTCGTTGCCTGCGCGCCACCCAGGCCATGCTGGCCCAGGAAGCGATGGATCGTCTCGAAGATGGCGATAGTCTCGTCACGGCTGAATCCGCCGTGCCCGCCGCCCGGAACGGTATGCAGCTCGTTCGAGACGCCGGCGCCCGACAGTGCCTCGTGCAGCCGAACCGCATGCTGGTGCGGAACGATCCCGTCGGCGTCCCCGTGGATCGTCAGCGTTGGCGGAAGGCCGGAACGGACATAGGAGAGCGGCGAAACCCGTTCCGCCACGTCCATCCGGTCGGCGAGGCTTCCCATCCAGCGCACGGCGTACGACTTCTCGTTGGCGCCGGCCAGGAGGTCGCCCACGTCGGTGATGCCATACCAGTTGATGATGGCGGCCACGCCGAGTTCGCCGCGCGGCTGGCACTCCAGGTCGAGACCCGATGAACCGGGAATCATCCCGGTGGTGAGCGCCAGGTGTCCGCCGGCCGAGTTGCCGGTGACGACGATGCGGTTGGCGTCGAAGCCGTAGTCGTCAGCGTTCGCCTTCACCCAGTGGAGGGCGCAGAGGCAGTCCTCCACGGCAGCCGGCGCGCGCGAGACCCGGCCGAGGCGGTACTGCACGTTGACCACCGCCCAGCCCATCTCGAGCCAGGGAAGCAGCCGGAGCACGTTCGCCTCCTTGCTGCCGCCCACCCAGCCGCCGCCATGGATGTACATCAGGACCGGCGACGGGCCCGGGCTGTTGCGCGGGAGGTAGAGATCGACGCGGTTCTCGAAGCCGTTCGCGACGTGGTACGTCACGTTCGGCACCACCCGGTACTCGTTGGAAACGTGAGATGCCCAGGTTTCGGTCTGCCCGAGCTGGGCGTCCGCGTCGGATGGCGCTCCCGCCAGGGCGACGACGGCAAGCACGCAGGCGACGACGAGAGATCGACTGGTCATGGCCCTTCCCTTTCTCTGCGGACGGATTGTCCGCAGAGTATAGAACAGCTAGCGCCGATCCCACGCCCGCCGGGGCGCGCCGTCAACTCTACTGCAGGTCTTCCGCGGCGGCGTCGATGCCCGCCTGCCCACAGATCGCGTCGTTCGCGCCGGTGTCGCCGCTGACCCCGATGCCGCCGACGTGATAGCCGTCAGCCGTCATGATCGGCAGGCCGCCCTCAAAGTAGATGATGCCGGGGACGAACGCCGCCGCGCCGGGGTTGCCGCCCGCAAACGCCATATCGCCCCACTGCTTCGTCGAGCGCGGGCTGACGGCGGAACTGCGCGCCTTTCCCATCGCAATCTCCTGCGACAGGAACTGCGCATCGTCCATCCGGTGGTAGGCCTTCAGGTTGCCGTGATTGTCCATGATCGCGATATGCATCAGCCATCCTTCCGCCTCCGCCCTGGCGAGGCAGCCGTGCACCATCTTCATGGCGGCTGAAGCAGTCAGGATTGGCCGATCTTCCGCCGCCTCGGCTCCCGGGGCGAGCGCAACGGTCAGAGCGACAACGGTGACGGCGGCGAGCAGACATCGAACGAACATGATCAACCTCCCAGGTTAACGCGGTACGTCGCGAGCGCGGCACATCGTGCGTGCGGCTCGGCACTAGCCAGACCCGTCACGAGTCGGCCGGCTCTTCACGAACTGGCCGGGCCATGGCGGGCTGGGCCAATTATAGCTGTAACGCCCCCCCGGGCGGGCTATCATGGCCACTTTCCGGAGACGCCATGGATAGACGATTTCGCACATTCTTCCTTGCGGCAGCCATCGCCCTGTTCGCGGCGTCGCCCGGGCTGGCGCAGATCACCGAATTCGACCTGGCGGTGGTCGAGTCGCCGGCCCTCGACGGCCGGCGCTTTGGCGACGTCGGCCAGTACGAGCTGCTCCGGGGCATCGTTGCGGGCGAGGTCGACCCCGCCGACCGGCGGCACCTGCACATCGTCAACCTCGATCGCGCACCGCGCAACGCGGCGGGCCGCGTGGCGTATCGCGCCACGGTGGAGATCTACCGCCCGGTCGACATGAGCCGGTGGAACCGGGCGATCTTCCACACCGTCTCGAACCGGGGCGGCGCGGGCGCAGCCGAACCGGCGCTGCTGGAGCGCGGGTTCGCCTTTGTCCGGGTGGGATGGCAGGGCGACCTGACACCGACCGACTCCAACATCGTTGCCTACCTGCCGGTCGCGACGGAACCCGACGGCTCGCCGATCGCCGGGCCGGCCCTCGAGGAGTTCATCTTCAACGATGGGGAGACCCGGTCGTCGGGCCGGCTGACCTATCCGGCCGCCTCACTCGACTCCGCCGGCGGGATGCTCTCGGTCCGCGCGATGCAGAACGGCAAGCGCGAGGCGCCGCCGGACCTGCGGTGGCGCTACGTCAGCGACCGGGAAATCGCGATCGAACGCCCGGCCGGCTTCGACGGCGGGGCGATCTACGAATTCATCTACCAGGCGAAGGACCCGTTGGTGCTCGGGCTCGGATTCGTCGCGATGCGCGACGCCATCTCGTTCCTCCGCTACGAGACCGCCGACGCGGCAGGCAACGCGAACCCCCTCGGCCCGGAGAGCGGGCTGGCGACGACCACCCTCTCGCTCGGCATCTCCCAGAGCGGCCGGATGCTGCGGGACTTCCTCTACCAGGGGTTCAACGAGGACGTCTCGGGCCGGATCGTCTTCGACGGGATCCACCCGAACATCGCCGGATCGCGCAAGACGTTCACCAACTATCCGTTCGGTCAGCCCGGGCGCTGGCAGAAACAGCACGAAGACCACGTGTACCCCGGCGATCAGTTCCCCTTTACCTACGCCACGCTGACCGATCCGCTGAGCGGACGGACGGACGGCCTCCAGGAGCGGTGCCGCGCCTCGAACACCTGTCCCAGGATCGTGCACAGCGATGGTGAGGCCGAACTGTGGCAGGCGCGCGCGTCGCTGATCGTCACGGACCCGAAGGGCAATCACATCGAACTGCCCGATAACGTCCGCGTCTATCTGCTGTCCGGCACCCAGCACGGCGGCGGGCCGGGCGTCCACACCCGTCCGCCGAGCCGCGGAATGTGCCAGAACCTGAGCAATCCCCTGGCCATGGCGCAGACTCGGGCCGCCCTGAGCGTGGCCCTGTACGAGTGGGTGGCTAACGGGGTCGAGCCGCCGCCGAGCCAGTTCCCAACCCTTCGCGGCGGCGGCCTGGTGCCGGCGGACGGCCTCGGATTTCCCGAGATCCCCGGGGTAACCTACTCCGGGTCCTACAATCCGCTACGACTGGCGGACCACCGCTCACTGCCGCCGATGTACGGCGACGCCTACACCGTGCTCGTCGGACGCGTCGACGCGGACGGCAACATGGTGGACGGCGTGCGACACCCCAGCCTGGCCGCGCCGGTCGGAACCTTCACCGGCTGGAACCTGCGGCGCGACGGGTTCGCGGAAGGGGCGCAGTGCGGCGGGACCGGCTCGTTCATCCCGTTCGCGGCCACCGAAGCGGACCGGGAGACGGCGGGCGATCCACGACCGTCGCTCGAAGCGCGGTACGCCGATCACGCGGCTTACGTGGATGCCGTTTCCGCGGCGGCCCGGGCGCTCGTGGAGAGCCGGCTGCTGCTACCGGATGACGCGGAGGCCATCGTCGAGCGGGCGCGGGCCGCGGGAAGCAACTAGCAGCCCGTCGACTGGCTTCCCCGGGCCACGCGCTCACGGGCGGCTAGAAATCAACCGCGATCCCGATCTGCAGCCCCAACAGGCTGGCCGGCGAACGCGTCGGCTCGAATGTCACGCCGGTCTCGTTGCGCTGGAGATCCCCCCGCGTCAGGTAGTCGACGTTTCCACTCGTGAGATACCGCAACCCGATGTCGAGACCCAGGCGGCCCTCGGGTCGCGAGAGCAGTTCGATCGTGACTCCGCCGCCCGCGCCGGCGCTCGGCGCGAAATCGCCGAGATGCGTGGTGGCCGCGCCACTGTCGTAGCCCAGGTCGATCGACGTTCGCGTGAACACGTAGCTGAACCCGAGGAGGCCCTCGGCGTACGGCCTGACCCGGCCGCCGGACGGACGGACACGCACGATCGCGTGCGTCCGGAAGACGTTGTTCGTGGTGTCGACGTCGGTCAGCACCTCGGGTACGGACGGTGTAAACGCCAGGCGGCGAGTCTCCGTGCCGTAGAGCAGGTAGTCGACGGCCACGCCCACGAAGAAGGGAGTCTGCCCGACCCTGGCCGTCACGTCGACGGCAGCGCCCGGGCTAGTGCCTACCCGGTCGCCGAAAGTGCCTACCGGAATCCCCGTCAGGAACTTCGGGCCGACCTCGAAGCGTAGCGGTCCGGTGACGGGCGCTGTCGGGGCATCAGGGGGACCGGCCTGAACGGAAGGCGGAGCAGAATCGGAGGCAGTGGTCGCTGGCGGCTGGGCGGCGGCCGTCGCGCACGCCAGGACCGACCACCCGGTGACGACGGCGAGAATACGTGTCATCTGTCCCACCTCCGTTGACGTCCGGACAGACACTGGGCGTCTCCCATTATCGTCCAACTCGATCCTCCTTGCGATCAGCGCGTTCCCCGCTCGCCGCGCCTCGCCGGTCTATGATCATCGGAAGTGCGTCGGCCCCGTCCGACGCTGCACCCTCGGGAGGCCCATCATTCCTGAAGTCCGCCTGACGCTCCGGGTTCCGGCGTGGCTGGACCCGCGGTCACTCCCTACCGGCGCTTACCTTGCGGCGGGGTTCGCAGCGTTCAATCTGCTGCTGTTCGTCCCGATCTATCTCCTCCTTTCCCAGGAAAACAACTTCTGGCCCTTTTTCCCCCTGGGACATCCTCGGGGCGACTACGACTGGGGATGGCCCGGCATCGGGCGCAGCACCTACGAGTACGTCATGCAGCTCTTCGTCCGACGCCACAACAAGGACATCTTCCGAGTGAGCGCGGACTGGGTATTCATCGTGTCGTCGCTCGTTCTCGTGAGCCGGTTCGCGAGCAACTGGCGCAGGGCGGTGGTACCGCTCGCGGGAATCGCGTACGCGGGGCTCCTGGCGTTCATGGCGTACAGCGGCTTTGTCCACTACCTGTTCGACCGACCCGGCACGTTGCTCGACGATGTCCTCATGCTCGAAAGCGCCTGGATTGTCGTGCGCGACGCCTGGGGGTTGACGGACTTCCTGTATGCCGCCGTCCTGCTGGCCGCGGCAACCGGACTGGGCCTGCTCGTCGCGCGCTATCTCCAGGCGGCGTGGCACTGGGGAGCTACCCTTCCACCACGGCACGTGGCGGCGGGCTGGGTGCTCGTCAACGCGTACTGCCTGCTGTCGCTCACGTGGTTCGGGGTGGAGCGGGACGATCCGCTCGTCCAGCTTCAGGCGAAACACGCAGTTTTCAACCTGCAGCGGTCACAGGCGGTACTGGAAACCGTTGACGCGCTGAGCGGCAGCGTCGTGCCGGACGCGGCCCGCCTCGACGACACCGCTCCCGTGCGACAACCCGACGTCTATCTGTTCTCGATCGAGTCGTACGGCGCGGCGCTGTGGGCGGACGACGACTACCGCTCCGCGAGACAGGGCCTGATGCGTCGCGTGCAGGACGGGCTGGACGAACTTGAACTGCCCACATTCACGCGCTTCGTTACGTCGCCGGTCTATGGCGGCGGATCGTGGATGAGCACGGCGTCGGCGCTGAGCGGGATCCGCATCGAGAACCACTCGACGTACTGGGCCTGGAAGCGCATCGCGCACCGGTACCCCCACCTGATCGCCTATCTGGAGCGGCACGGCTACTACACACTGTCCGTTCAGCCGGGCGCGACATGGAACGAGGACTTGTACGGCTACGACGACGTGATCATCCGGGAAGATTTCTCTTACGACGCTTTCGACTACGGATTCGGCCACGTGCCGGATCAGTGGGCGCTCGATTACGCATTCAACAACTACTGGAGCCGGCACCCGCGTCCCCGGCTCTTTCACTTCGTCGCCACCGCCACCCACTATGCCTGGGAGGCGCCACCGCGCATTACGGAGGACGTCGCAGACCTGGCAAAGCCGCAACCGGCCTTTCTCGAGACCCGGCCGGACTACGTCGAACTGGCGCTGACCGTTCCGCAGGGTCAGAAGCGCGACTTCTTCGTAACCGTGGCCTACGAATGGGAACTGCTGCTCGACACGTTCCGGAACCGGATCGAACCGGGGTTCATCGCGCTGATTCTTGGCGATCACCAACCGCCGTTCATCGCCGGAGGCAGGGGCGACAATGACGTCGCCCTGCACGTCGTCACCGACGTTGCCGCGCTTCCCGAACCGCTGGCGTGGGCCGGCTTTACGCCAGGGGCGGACGCGCCGTGGGATGCGGCCGCGACGACGGAATTCCGGATGGAAGCCATCTATCCGTTCCTCGTGAGCGTGCTCGCCTCCGAGAGCGGCGAACCCCTCGAGTTCAGCCCGACCGGGATCGCGGCGCCGGAACTGCCGGCCTGGTAGCCCGGGCCGTGCGGTAAACCGGCCGGACGCTGGGAGCCGTATCTGTGGTCAGCGATCCGGCAAGGTGAGAATGTCCGCCGGCGATCGGTCCGGCGACTCAAACGGATCGATCACCTGGAGGGAGCCGAAGACCTGGCCGTGCTGCATGTCCTCGCTGAGAAGCACACGGCACTCCGACCATTGCGCGGCAGCCACGATGAGTGCGTCCCACCATGACAGCGCGTGTCGCTCCTGCAAGTGCCAGCCCCGCTCGAGGATGGCGCGATCGATGGTGACCGGTTCCCACAGGTAGAGGTCGCGGACAATCAGTTGAGCTTCCGCCGCGGGTGTGCCCGGTTTCAGCTTGCGGGTGAGCGTTACATAGAGCTCCTGCAACACCTGGAAGCTCAGCCGACCGGCACGGTGGCGCACGAGAAGCGCGATCCAGTCATCGGCGCGGGGCTTCTTGTCCGGCTCCGAGTCGTCGTGCTGGTAGACGAAGACGTTGGTGTCAACGAAGACCGGTGCGGTCATGGAGTTCGTCCCGTGTCGGGTAGCGGTCGCCGGGTCGCTTGAGCGTGCGCGGCTGTCTCGCTCTCGTCAGGAAGCGCTCCATCGCCACGTCGTACTCGTCTTCCTGACGCCTCATCCCTTCAAGCAGGTCGGCCAGCCAGCTGGAGACACTGCGGTCATGCTTGGCCGCCTGGATCCTGAGCCAGAGCGCGACATCTTCCGGCAGGGTCACCGTGACGTTCTTCATGACACGAAAACAGTGTAACACGAAGCTCGTGCCAAGAGATACCAACCCAGCAGCCTCAGCGACGCGGCGATGCCTCCAGGTGCGCGGGGTGAGCGTCACGGCCCGGCCCGGCGTGGTAAAGGCGGGTTCCAACGGGCTTGACTCCCGTGAATAGTCGGCGTAGTGTCGCAGTGAGCAGTTGCTTACATCGGCTCAGTTTCGACTAGAGGGGGAGCACAGCATGCAGAGCCGCGCATCGCTACTTTCATTGACTCTTGTCTGCCTGGTCAGCCTTGCGCTTGCCCCGTCCGTCGCCCTGGCGCAGGACGAGGCGGGCATCGCCGGCAACGTCCAGGACGACACCGGGGGCATCCTGCCCGGCGTGACCGTCGAGGCGCGCAGCCCGGCGCTGATCGAGCAGGTACGCACGGTGTTCTCGGACGGCGCCGGGAACTACCAGTTCATCAATCTGCCGTCGGGCACCTATTCGGTGACCTTCACCCTTCCCGGCTTCTCCACCATAGTGCGCGAGGGCGTTGTCCTGTCGGGCGCGTTCGTGGCCGAGGTCGACGCCTCGATGAACGTCGGCGGCGTTGAAGAGACCGTGACCGTGGCCGGGACGGCGCCGCTCGTCGACGTGAGGACCACGCGGCAGCAATCGGTGATGCCGTCCGAGCGCGTGAACGTGCTGCCGGGAGCGGCGGGCATCCGGAGCGCCGCCGCCTACGTGCCGGGAACGGTTCTTGGCGAGGGCGACAACAACCGCAGCAACCTGCCGAGCCTGCACGGATCCGACCCGCTGGACGGCCAGCCCGCCGTCGACGGCATCAAGACCGGAGGACAGCTCCAGGGGCGGAACGAGTGGTCGGCCGGCGTCGGAACGGTCACGAACGAGGCGATGGTTACGGAGATCGTCTTCGACACTTCTTCGCAGTCTGCGGAATATGCCCAGAGCGGCGTGCGGACGAACATCGTTCCGAAGGCGGGCGGCAACGAGTACGCCTACAACCTCTTCCTGCAGGGCACGACGGGGAGATTCGAATGGGACAACCAGAACCAGGCGCTGAAGGACCTCGGCTTCGAGTTCGCGCCGGTTGACTACCGCTACAGCTTCAACCCCGCGGCCGGCGGTCCCATCATCCGGGACAAGCTCTGGTTCTTCGCCTCGATGATCGAAAACCGGAACAAGAGCTTCGTCCTCGACCAGTTCTGGGATCCGGCCCAGCCGTCTACGCCGGACAGCATCCGGGAGATGTGCGGCGACGGAAGCTGCTCGCCGGAGCAGTTGCGGGCGTGGTCCGGGAGCGCCAACGGCAACTACAACGTGCGGATAACGCACCAGCTCACCCAGCGCAACAAGCTGACGTGGAGCTACTTCCAGGAGCCGAAGTCGTCGGTCGCCGCGTTCAACACAGGCGGGCGGCGGATCGGTCCGGAGGCCTGGTACACCTTCAACGGGCATCCGACAGTAATGGCCACCGGCCGCTGGACGGCGCCGATAACCAACCGGCTGCTCGTGGAGGTGCATGGTTCGTTCATGCAGGCCGACGTCAACACCACTCCGGTGGATCATGGCGAGCCTCGCATGGCGAAAATCGATGTCGCACAGAACACCGAGTACAACAGCTCGTTCCAGAACCACCACAACCACGACTTCCACCGGCGCATCAACGCGTCCATCTCGTACGTGACCGGTTCGCATAACTTCAAGGCGGGCATCAACTTCGCGAACAACCGGACGGCCCTTGCGTACTCGCCGCCGGGCGACATCTTCGCGGGCTATTTCTTCAACGGGTGGCCCATCGGAATCCTCGTGGGCGGCAACGGGGCGGAGCGCCAGGGGATCATTCAGGACTGCGACTGCGGGGTATACGTGCAGGATGCCTGGACGATGGAGCGGCTGACCGTGAACGCGGGCTTCCGCTTCGACTGGTTCCAGAACTCGGTGCCGGGAGGGACCCGGGCAGCGGGCTTTTTCGCGCCGGAGCTCACGACGCCGGATCCCGTCGTGGAGAACATCCCGAACTGGCGGAACTACAGCGGGCGGTTCGGCTTCGCGTTCGACCTGTTCGGTGACGGCTCGACGGCGGTGAAGGCCTCTGCGGGGCGCTACGTGGCGAACGAGGGGACCGGCCTGACCCAGGGGTTCAATCCGATCTACCCCTACGACATGCTGGACTGGCGGCCCTGGACGGACCTCAACGGCGACGGCACGGCGCTGAATCCTGACGGAACGCCGCAGGTCAACGAGGTCGGCCCCTCGAACAACCCTAACTATGGAACGTCGATCATCCAGACCCAGTACGACGACACGCTGCGGCGCGGCACCAACTGGGAGTACTCCGCCGGCCTCGAGCGCCAACTGGGCGCCGGCTGGGCGCTGAGCGCGATGTTCCACCGCCGGAGCTACGCCAACTTCAATTGGGAGGACAACCTGAACACGTCGGTGGCCGACTGGATGATGGCGGGAACGTGGACCGGGCCGACCGACCCCGATCTGCCGCCGAACGCCCAGGGCGTCCGGATTCCGATCTATGTCACCCGCCCCGGCATCGACATCCAGACCGGCAACGACCGCCTGACCAACGATCCGCATCGCTGGCGAACGTGGAACGGTTTCGAGGTGATTGTCGACGGGGAGCTTCCCCGCGGCGGCTTCATGACCGGCAGCATCACGGCGGGCACGACCACAGACCACCGGTGCGCGCACGGGATACTCGAGAATCCCAACCGGATGCGATTCTGTGAGACGCGGATGCCGTACCGGCCGATGGGCAAGTTGTCGGGAGCCCTGCCGCTGCCGGGCGACTTCATGGTCTCGGGACTCCTCCAGATATTCCCGGGGAGGCCCATCAGCGCCAGCTACACCATCAACACGACTGACTTCCCCGGTCTCATTGTCGGTGACGTCGACGACGCGAATCCCACCCTGGGTGTGGAGTTGATCGAGCCGGGGACCGTTTTCGAGGACTACACGACGGAATTGCTCATCCGGTTCTCGAAGACCTTCACCACCGGCGATATTCGGACGCGCGTCTACATGGACGCCAGCAACCTCTTCAACCGGGCCCGGGTCACGGACCGCAACCGGGGATGGGGCGGCGGAGGCATCAAGAATCCCGACTTCAACCGCATCATCAGCATCATCGATGGCCGCCAGTTGACGTGGGGCGTCCAGATGTACTTCTAGGGCGGAGCTTTTCGGTTGGGGGCGGTCAAGCGCATTCAGTTCGTGCGCGTGACCGCCCCCGCCGCATTCCCGTCGAAGCTGCCATGAGCGTCTCCCGACGGCGCCGTTGCCTTCTCGCCGCCGCAGCGATCCTCCTGCTGGGTCCGTCAGAGGGTCTTACCCAGGAGGAGGGCCGGATTCAGGGCCGCGTGTACATCGAAGGCACGCGGGATCCGGTCGTGGGGGCCCTTGTCCGGGCCGACCCTCCGATCTTCTCGCCCGACGGCAGTCGGCTCACGACCGCCGATCCCCTCGAAACGCTTACGGACGAGAACGGACGCTTCGCGCTGACCTGGATGCAGAGCGGCATCTGGAACACGATGGTGTCGGCCGAGGGCTACGAGGATTCCCTGATGCGGATCGAGGTGACGCAACGCGGGTCGGCCGCATGCACGGCGACCAAGATGCAGAACTGCCTCCAGCCCATCGAGTTCTACATGGCGCCCCTCAAGGTGGACGCGGAGGTGGAAGTCGAGGGCGCCCTGGCCGGTTTGGCGGATGCCGCGAATCCGGAAATCGAACAGGCCAAGGCCGATCTCATCGCGGCCGACGCCGCCTACAACAACGAGGACTACCGGACCGCCATCGACGGTTATACGAAACTGCTTGAGAGATGGCCGCAGATAACCACGCTGCATCAGGACATCGGCGACGCGCATCGGGCCATGGCGGAGTTCGGCGCGGCGGTCGCCGCCTACGAGCGGTATCAAGCGGCGACACCGGACGACGAGGCGATCGAGAGAAAGATCGCCCGGACCAGGCTGTTGATGGGCGACCTCGACGCCGCCGGAGACCTTGCCGCGGCGGAGGGTGACGCGTCGCGTGAGGATCTATACAACCTGGGGGAAGTGGCGTTCGAGGCCGGTGACGTCGACGCCGCCGCCGGCTGGTACGAAAAGTCCGCCGCCGCCGATCCCGAGTGGCCGGCCCCCGTGCTCAAGCTGGGCATGCTGGCGTTGAACCGGGGGGACATCGAGGGCGCCAAGGTACTATTCCAGAAGGTCGTCGACCTTGCCCCGGACTCAGCGGAAGGGGCGCAGGCCCAGGGGATGCTCGCAGCGCTCCCCTGATGCCTATCGGGCATCGGTACGCGTTGGCGGTTCTCAACGGAGGTTCCTGACATGGCTGCCGAATCCACGCGGCGCCGGCCCTTCGCCGGCATACTCGCCGCCCTCGTCGTAGTCGCAGTCGCCGCGCCCTGGACCGGCCAGGTCGCGTCGGCCCAGACCCAGTCGTTCTTCATCAGCTTCACCGACGCCAACGGCGTCCCGGTTACCGACGTGACCCGGGAGGAGGTGATCGTGGAGACCGACGGCGAGCGGAGCGAGACTCTCAGCCTGGAGCCGATCAACTGGCCGGTGCGGGTAACCGTGTTCGTCGACAACGGACTGGCGAGTCCACCGGTTCTGGACCACATGCGCGAGGGCCTGCGGCTCTTCCTCGAGGCGCTTCCGCAGGACATCGAGGTGGCGATTGCGACCATCGGCGGTCGGCCGCAGTTCTGGTCCGAGCACACCACCGACCGGACGGAGCTGGAAAACGCGATCGGCGTGATAGCGCCTGAAATGGACGGCGCGGCCAGCTTTCTCGATGCGCTGTACGAAGAAGCGGAGCGGATGCACGAGGACGAGGAGGGGGAGTACTTTCCGGTCATCGTGATGGTCGCAACCAACGGCCCCGAGGGGAGCTCGCGGGTTCGCGAGAGACCGTTTCGCGAGATGATGGAGCGTCTAATGGACAACAGCGCCACGCTCCACACGCGGATGTACACCTTCACGTCGGTCACCGGGGTCAAGCAGGGCGGCGACCAGATGCGTTGGGGCATGGACATAGGACAGATAACGGGAGGGAGCTACGAAGGGCTGAGCTCCGCTCTCGGCTTCCGCACGCAACTGCCGGAGTTGGCGGAGGAAGTCGCCCGGAAGCACCGGCTTGTAAGCAACCAGTACCGCATAACCTACGAGCCGCCGGAGGGAGCTAGCGAACAGTCGGCCATTCAGGTGCTGACATCGCGCCAGGACGTCAACATGATGGCGACCCGCGACGGTAACGTCCCGTAGCGTACCCTCGCCGGAAGAAAACAGATGATGCGGTTTCGCGCACTCGCGACGGCAACGGCGACGGTTGCTCTGGCCACGCTCATCGCACCTCACGCACATGCGCAGATGGTACGGGCGGAAGGCAGGCTCGTCGACGCCTGGGGCAACGCCCTCGAAGGCGTCCAGGTAGAGGCCCGGCAGGCCGACGGCGGCGGCAGCACGTTCTCGGCCGTCACCGACGAGGACGGCGAGTACCTGATCCTTGGTCTCGAGACGACGGCGTACGAGTTCACCTACACCCTCGCGGGCTACCAGGGCGTCCGCCAGCTTCGCGAGATGCGCACGCAAAGGGGCGCCCCCGGCCGCTTGGGCCGCCGCCAGGAGCCCATCGAGCTCGCCGTGCTTCCCCTCGGGCAGGTCCTGAACGACGAGTTCGAGTACGAAGACGAGGGCGGAGTCTTCAGCCTCACGCTCACGCCGGACGGCATGTTCGAGTTCGAGGACGCGGACGGTGAAGGGGAAGGCACCTACTACGTTCAGGATCTCGACGCCGTCCTGACCGTGCGCGACTACGACGGACCCGACGACAAGTACACGATCCGAGAGCCGCTTACGCTCACGGCGCAGACCAACCAGTTCCTCACTCTCGCCTGGGGCGAGACGACGCTGAACAAGAAGTAGCAGGAACGTCGCGGGATGCGTCTTCGGGCCGTGCTCGGCATCGTCGTCGCGGGTGCGGCGCTGGCCGTGCCCGACCTGACCGATCTCGCCGCGACTCAGCCGGCCTCATCGACCGGCGAGGCGCGTCCGGCCCCGTCCCCCGGCCACCAGCGCATGCTGGACCTGCTCGAACGGCTGGCGGACGAGACTCCCGAGACGAACACCTACCTGGGCGACCGGATGGCACGGGAACTCCGGGAACGGCTGGCTGCCATTCCACCGGCGGAACTGAGCACCAACCGCTGGCGGCTGATGGTGCGGTTGGCCGATGAGGAGCTGCGCCTCGGGAACGAAGCCGAGGCGATCCGTCTCCTGACCGACGCCCGCGACATGGTGCCGGAAATCGAAGCGAACCGGATCATTCTCGGCTACAACGCCTACCGGCTCGGCATCGCCTGGCTGCGGCTCGCCGAGACCCGGAATTGCGCACAGCATCCTAACCCGGACGCCTGCATCCTGCCGCTTCGCGAAGGTGCGGTACACACCCAACAAGCCCCGTCACGGCAAGCGATCGCTGCCTTGACCGAGGCGCTGGAACGCTCGCCCATCCCGGAGGACGCGCCGACCGCGGTGGGCGCCCGCAACTGGACGGCGGACCGGTCATCGCCGGCTACCCTGGACAGCCCCGCACAGCAGCACCTGGCGGCGCGCTGGCTGCTCAACATCGCCTACATGACGGTGGGCGGCTACCCGGACGAGGTTCCCGAACCGTATCGGCTTCCGCCGGAGACGTTCCAGTCGGCGGAGGAGATTCCCCGGTTCGACAACATCGCGCCCGGCCTTGGCCTCGACACGTTCGACATTTGCGGCGGGGTGATCGCCGACGACTTCGACAACGACGGCTACCTGGACGTCGTCGTCTCGACGTGGGACGCACAGGGACAACTCCGGTTCTTCCGGAACAACCAGGATGGCACCTTCACGGACCGCACCGCAGAGGCGGGCCTCGTCGGGCTGTACGGTGGGCTGAACATGGTCCAGGCCGACTATGACAACGACGGCTATTTGGACCTGCTGGTACTGCGCGGCGCGTGGCTGGGCACAGACGGCCGCCACCCGAACTCGCTGCTCAGGAACCGCGGCGACGGCACGTTCGCGGATGTGACGTTCGAGGCCGGTCTCGGGGAAACGCACTACCCGAGCCAGACGGCGGCCTGGGGTGATTACGACAACGACGGCGATCTCGACCTGTATGTCGGCAACGAGGCATCCGAGTCCCTTCCCGCCCCGAGCCAGCTCTTTCGGAACAACGGCGACGGCACGTTCACCGACGTGGCCGACGCGGCTGGGGTGGCCAACCACGCGTATGCCAAGGCGGTGGTCTGGGGTGACTACGACGCCGACGGCCTGCCTGACCTGTACGTGTCCAACTTCGGCGCGGAGAATCGCCTCTACCGGAATACCGGTCGCGGGACGTTCGTCGACGAAGCACCGCGCCTTGGGGTTGCACGGCCGACCTGGAGCTTTCCCGCCTGGTTCTGGGACGTGGACAACGACGGCTTCCTCGATCTGTACGTCTCGGCGTATACCGCGCGCATCGAGCACCTGGCGGCCAGCGCGCTGGGCCTGCCGCTGAACATCGAGACGGCGCAACTCTATCGGGGCGCCGGCGGCGGCGCATTCGAAGAGGTTTCTGGGCGATACGGCCTGACCGAACCCAGCGCGCCCATGGGATCCAATTTCGGAGACCTGGACAGCGACGGCTATCCGGACTTCTACCTGGGCACCGGCTATCCGCCGTACCAAAGCGTGATGCCGAACGTGATGTACCGGAACCGGGGCGGGCGCGCTTTCGCCGACGTGACCTATTCGGGGGGCTTCGGCCATCTCCAGAAGGGCCACGGCGTGGCGTTCGCGGATCTCGACAACGACGGCGATCAGGACATCTTCCAGCAGATGGGCGGAGCGTTCCCGGGCGACCGGTTCGGCAACGCTCTCTACGAGAATCCGGGCTTCGGGAACCACTGGATCACGGTGCAGCTCGAGGGCGTCCGGTCCAACCGTTCGGCGATCGGCGCGCGCATCCGCGTCGTCATCGTCGACGGGGACACTGGCGTCACGCGCTCGGTCTACCGCCACGTCAACAGCGGCGGCAGTTTCGGCGCCAATCCCCTCCGGCAGACCATCGGGCTCGGGACGGCGGCGCGCATCGAACGTCTCGAGGTCCTCTGGCCCACGACCGGCCTCACGCAGACGTTCGACGATCTGCCGGTTGACCGGACCATCCGCATCGTGGAGGGCGAGGAGGCCTACTCGACCCTGCCATTGAGGATGTTGACACTCGGCGGCGTGTGATAATCGCCGGGTGCGCGTGAGGCGTCACTACCTCGGCTGCGGGGCAACCGCCAGCCTGCTCCTTGTGGGCCTTGGTTCCCTCCCCGCGACCTCCGACGGCGTCCACGCGGCGCCCCAGTCCTCGACGCTTCCGGCTGAAGAGGCGTGGTTCACGGATCGGGCGGAGGCGGTGGGGATCGACTTCGTGCACGTCAACGGGAGCTCCGGCAAGCTCTATGTGAGCGAGATCCTGGGTCCCGGCGCCGCGCTGTTCGACTTCGACAATGACGGTGACCTCGACGTCTACCTCGTGCAGGGCGGCGCGCTCGGCCCGGACGATACGCAGGGCGGCGCCACGACCCCGCCCGAAGCCGGACCGCTAACGGATCGCCTGTACCGGAACGACCTCGAGGTACACCCGGACGGCACGCGCACGCTCCGTTTCACGAACGTCACCGACGGAAGCGGCCTCGAGCCGAGTTCCTACGGCATGGGCGTCGCGGCCGGCGACGTGAACAACGACGGCTGGGTGGACCTGTACCGCACCAGCCTGGGAGCGAACCAGTTGTTCCTCAACAACGGCGACGGGACGTTCACCGACGCCACCCACGAAACCGGCACGGGGGACTCCCGGTGGAGCGTGTCGGCCGCGTTCGCTGACGTCGACCGCGACGGCTGGCTCGACCTCTACGTCGGCAACTACCTCGACCACCGCCTCGATGCGCGGCAACCTGAGTGCTTCACGCGAACCGGGGAACGGGACTATTGCGGACCGAGCGCGTTTGCATCGGTTCCTGACCGCCTCTATCGCAATCGGGGAGACGGAACGTTCGTCGACGTCACGGCCGAGGCGCAGGTGGCGACCGATTACGGCGCAACACTCGGCATCGTGGCCGCCGACCTGGACGCGGACGGGTGGCCGGACATCTACGTTGCGAACGACGGCGAGCCGAACCAGTTGTGGATGAACCGGCACGACGGGACCTTCGCGAACGGCGCCCTGCTCGCGGGCGCGGCGCTCAACGGCGACGGCCGGACCGAAGGGAGCATGGGCGTCGACGCCGGCGACTTCGACGGCGATGGCGACGACGACCTCTTCATGACCCACCTCACCCGGGAAACCAATACGCTCTACCTCAACGACGGTACGGGCCTGTTCGAGGATCGGAGCGCGACGACCGGGCTCGGGGCGCCCAGCGTGGCCTACACGGGATTCGGCACGGCGTGGTTCGACTACGACAACGATGGCTGGCTGGACCTGCTGGCGGTCAACGGGGCGGTCCAGGCCAGCCATCAGCGCTACGCCGGCAGGACCGCGGACGCACCGGCGGGAGCGGGGGAACCGCTACGGCTGGATCAACCCAACCAGTTGTTCCGCAACCTGGGTAACGGGAGATTCGAGGAGGTCGGCGAGCAGGCCGGCGCCGTCTTCGCACTGTCCGAAGTGAGCCGAGGGGCCGCCTTCGGGGACGTGGACAACGACGGCGACTACGACGTGCTGATCACCAACAACAACGGGCCGGCGCGGCTGCTGATCAACAACCTGGGCCACCGCAACCGATGGCTCGGCCTGCGGCTGGTCGGAGGCGACGGCCCCCGTGACATGCTGGGCGCGAGAGTCGGCGTCTTCCGCGACTCCGGCCCCGCGTTGTGGCGCCGCGCGAGAAGCGACGGCAGCTACGCGTCGGCCAACGATCCGAGAGTCCTGGTCGGCCTGGGCGCGGCGTCCGCGGTGGAGCGTGTTCGCGTCATCTGGCCGAGCGGTCGCGAGGAGGAATGGACGGACGTCCCCGTGAACCAGTGGCTGACGCTCGAAGAGGGCCGCGGGCGGCGCCGGGAATGACTGCCGCGGCAAGTCGGGCGCGCCGTGCCCGGCGCGCCCGCAAGGGTGCGCCAGGGGTCCGCCGGCCTCCAGGCCGGCAGGAGAACAGCAAATGCCGGCGTGGACGCCGGCGCACCGCTGGCGCGCTAGTGGGCAGGGTCGCGGCGGTGTGCCTGCTCTTCGGAGCCGGCGATGGGTGGGCCGCTGGCGGCCCGATCGGAGCAGCCGCCGCATCACAGGGCACCGAAGCCGAGGGGGCTCTATTGCCAGTGGTGCTCCCCGACCTGAGCCGCGTTCACGAGACCGTCCGGGAACAGTTGCGGGAGGCGCACGCGTCGCTGACGGCGCTGGCGTTGGAGGGCGCGGCCGGGACAACGGATGCAGTTCGGAGTGGAGCTCTTGTCGGGACCTACGGCGACCTGGGCCGGCTCCTGATGGCGAGCGAATATCTGGACGAGGCGGAGCGCTGCTTTCGGAACGCCCAACGGCTCGCCCCGGACGACTTCCGCTGGCCCTATTATCTGGGGCACCTGGCTCGGAGCAAGGGCCGGCTGCCGGCCGCGGTCGAGTACTTCGAGCAGGCGCTCCGCCTGCAACCCAACGATCTCGCGACCCTCACGTGGCTCGCTCTGGTCTACATCGACGACGGCCATCCGGAAGCGGCCGTCCCGGTTCTGGAGAGAGCCCGCTCGCTCCACCCCGGCACCCAGGCGATCCTGTTCCAGTTGGGCCGAGCCGCCGTCGCCCAGCGGGACTACGCGACCGCGGTGGAACTGCTTGAGGAGACGTTGAGCCTGAACCCCGCCGCGACTACGGTCCACTACCCTCTCGCCATCGCGTACCGCGGACTCGGCGACCTCGATCAAGCGCAATTCCACCTGGAACGGAGCGGGGGCGGCGCGGGCGACGGGGCGGGCGTCGCCGTGCCCGACCCCTTGATGGCGGAGGTCGGAACCGCGCTCCGGAGCCCGCAGGTCTATTGGGATCTCGGACTCTACGCCGGAGCGAACGGCGACTGGCCCGAGGCCGTCCGCCAGTTCCGGAGCGCGGTCGAGATGGCGCCCGGCGATCCGACCATGCGCCTGAACCTCGGTCTGGCCCTGAACCGCACGGCGGACGCGCGCGCCGCCATGGACGAGTTCGAGGAGGCCGTCCGCCTGGATCCCGGACTTGCGCGGGCGCACTTTGCGATGGGCACCCTCTTGGAGCGGAGTGGCCGCTACGAGGAAGCCATCGACCGGTACACCGCCGCCGTGACGCACGACCCCAACCTCAGCGAGGCGCACCTCAGGCTGGCCGACGTGCTGCGGCGCACCGACCGGCTCGATGCGGCGCTGGCGTCGTACGAACAGGTGCTCGCCCTCGAACCGAGGTCCAGGGAAGCACACTTCGGCGAAGCGATGGCGCTCGTACGTCTGGCGCGCCATCAAGAGGCGCTGGAGCGCTTGCGTTCGGCTGCGGGCCTCTACCCCGACGAGCCGGCGTTTCCGCTCGCCGCCGCGCGCCTGCTCGCGGCATCTTCCGACCCCGGCGTGCGCAGCGGCCAGGAAGCCCTCGACCTGACCCAGGCGCTCGTGGAACAGCACGACACGACGGCGTTGGCCGAGACGATGGCCATGGCGCTGGCGGAGCTGGGTCGCTACACGGAAGCCATGGAGTGGCAGCGCCGGGCGATGGCGGGCGCGGCGGCGGCAGGACGAGCCGACGTCGCGCAGCGGATGGCGGCCAACCTGGCACTGTACCGGAGTTCCACGCCCTCCCGGACGCCGTGGCGAGACGATGACCCGGAGCACCGGCCCGGGCCGCCGGTCGAGCCGGGTTTGCTCGACCGCTGATCACCGCGCCCGCTGCGGACCCAGGTCGTCGATGATCCCGGTGGCCGCCCGCAGGGCGAAGCGAAGTTCCCGCTGGTTGTCCTCATCGAGCCGGACCCGCATCTGCCCCGACGGAAGCACGTCGGACGTGATGACCAGCCAGTGTCTGGCGGGGCGGACGCCGATGACGCCGCCCCAGCGCGAGCCGAGTTCGGCCTCGTAGAACAGGCCGGCAAGCTGGTCGATGGGGATGACCGCGTAGGTGGCGCGCGAAGCCCCCCGCCTCTCGTCGACAAGCCGGATCTCGCCGGCATCGGCGTCTATCTCCAGCCGCGCATCCCGCTTGCGCTCGTTACCGTTCTGGTCGGCAATGAACACGTCCACCTTCCGGAACTCCAGCACGTCGGCAGCAAAGACGGCCGGCGCAACCAGCAGGGCCAGCGCGACGAGCGCGATGTGTCGGCCGTTCATTGGCTCCTCCTCTCAGAGCCTACGGTATGTTGCCGTTATCGGTCGGCCACACCGTGATGCCGGGGCGCGCCGATCCCACCTGAACGCGAGGCTGGTCGGATGCGTCATCCGGCGGCCGGTAGGTCACCCGGAACTGATGACTGGTCAGCTTGTGCCGGCGGGAAATGTCGCCAACAAGCTCCGGCAGCCGCGTCCGATAGTCGGTCGCGACGCCGAGGTCCGCGAACGAGCCCCGAGTCGCGGCTGCGATGTCGGTTCCCCATCGCGTCTGGGGTCTCCCCTGGGTGCCCGCAACGCCACTCACCGGAGACGGCAACAACAGCGTATGAACGACGGCCGCGTTGTCGTACAGCCGGTCCATCATTCGCTCAAGGTTCTGCCCTCGAGCCCGGCCGCTCCCCTCGGACCCAGCGACAGCAACCATCACGATGACCGGAAGATACTCCCGGTCGTCATCGTCATCCAGCCGCTCGGCTTCCTCATACAACGCGTCAAAGAACGTCGCGGCGCCACCCTCGCTCGCGAGCGCGCCGACCGCGTCGGCCAGGGCTCCGCGGTCAGTGGTGTGCTCGACCCGAAACTGGGGGCGTCCCGCGATCGTCGCGATCGCCACTTCGATATCCGGGGGAAGCGCCCCCAGAAAACGCGTCAATCCCTCGCGCATGTCCGACAGAACGGTCTGACTCTCCGTCGCGTTGTCGACGAACACGGTCACCCGGGCGGGCCAGTTGATCGGCTCGATCTCGCGGACCTCGGACGGCATCTCGTCCCACCGAATGATGATCTCTTCGGGCGTCATGTCGCTGACCGGCGCGCCGTCGGCATCGGTGAACGCCATGAAGAGCGTCTGGTCCTGAGCCCACGCTACCTGGAGCATGCCCCACGGTGCGCCACTCACGACCAGGCTGAACGCAAGCGCCGCCCCGAAGAACACGGTACGCGGCGGCCGGGTGACCATAGCTCCAGTTTAACGCGGCGGCCGCACGTCACCGAGAGTGGCGTCAGGTCCAGCCGCCGGTGGATGATCTCTATCGCAGGCGATCCGCGATGCCCCGCAGGGTCTCGGCCAGGGCGCGGATCCGCTCCTGGCTGCGGTCGGACACGCCGGCGCTCTCGCCGTCGACCTCGTCTGCCGCGGCAACCAGCTCTGCGGCCAGGCCTGCGTCGGCGTCCGTTCCGTCCGCGCGGTCGAGGAGGCCCGACAGCTCCGCGCGGCGCGCCGCGGAGAGCGTGTCGGTGCGATCGAGCTGATCGAGGTAGGCGCGGGCGACCACGGGCCGCGGCGACCAGTCGATGCCGCGCTGCTGCTGGGCGTTGAACTCGGCCGGCGCGACCGACGCGGCCGCCGCGAGCTCGTTCTCCGTCAGGTACTCGCTCGGCAACAGCTCCAGCACGTCGAGCCCGCGGGCGATCTCCGTGCCGTAGATGTAGCCGCGATACCAGTACGACGACCAGTAGCCACCCATCGCGAGCCGCTCGCTGTTGATCGGACCACGGTCGAAGTAGGCGATCTCGACCGGATTCACGGAGTCTGTGAAGTCGAAGACCGAGATGCCGCCCTGGTACCAGGCCTGCACCATGATGTCGCGCCCCGGCACCGGGACGAGGGAGCCATTGTGCGCCACGCAGTTCTCACGCTCGGTCTGCGGCGCCGGCAGCTTGTAGTGGCTGCGGTATTCCAGACGGCCGTCGACCACGTCGTAGATGGCGTTCGCACCCCAGTTCCGGGGATCCGACGCGCGGCAGCGCGGGCGCCCGCCACCACCCCATTCGTCCGTGAAGATCACCTTGGTGGCGTCGTTGTTGAACGTTGCCGAGTGCCAGTAGGCGAAGCCGGGGTCGACGACATCGTCGAGCCGGACCGGATTGACCGGATCGGAGATGTCCAGCAGGATGCCGTTCCCGGCACAGGCCCCGGCCGCCAGACCCAACTCCGGGAAGGTCGTGATGTCGTGGCAGTGGTTGCTTTCGCGGGTGCTCTGCGTGCCCGGCCCGTGGTCGCCGCCGCGCCACAGGCCAGCGGCGCGGCCGGTCTCGGGATCCCGGAACACGAACGGCCGATTGACAACGTCCGCCTCCTCCGGCCGCGCCACCGGGATCCGGATGACGTCGATCCGGAATAGCGCGGTCTCCGGGTTCTCGGCCGGCAACTCGTCGGAGCAACCCTCCAGTTCCTCCCCGGAGCGAACGGACGCGGCGCCGGATCCGTAGACGTAGAGGTTACCCTCGTCGTCCGGGTCGGTCACCACGGTGTGGGTATGCGATCCGCGGCACGTCTGCACCGCCGCCACCTGCCGGGGCATCCGCATGTCGCTGATGTCGAAGACCCGGATACCACGGAAGCGCTCTTCGCTCACCGGCTCCGCGACGCCCTGCAAGCCGCAGTCGACGCGTCCGCGCGTCTGCTCGACCGACATGATCAGCAGGTTGCCCACCACCGAGACGTCGCCCTGACCGCCGGGGCAGACGACGGAGGTAACGAGTTGGGGCGAGGCGGGAACCTCGACGCGATACGTGTTGAACCCGTGGTGGCTCCCCACGAACACCTGGTCGCCGGCGAAGGCGAGGTCGGTGTTGCCGAAGTTGAGCATTCCGCGCCGCCGAGGCGTCTCCTCCTCTTCCGCCTCTTCGGCGTCGTCTTCCTCGTCTTCCTCTTCTCTCTCCGCCTCCGCGTTGCGATCGAAGAAGCCGTCTGGCTTCGGGCGCGTCGCCACGAGCGCCATGTTCCAGATGGCTTCGCCGGCGTCATCGAAGCCGGCCGCGAGACCAACCCGCGGATCGACGGTCAACTGCGCGAGCATGGCGTCCATTCGGTCGATCTCCATGCTCTGGTCCGCCTCTACGTCGGAGGTGAACGCGAAGAGCTGCGAGTCCTGCGCCGTGCCACGCTGATCCAGAAGGTTCTCGACCATCGTCAGAGCGCCGCGATGGTGCTTGATCATCAGTTCGAGGAAGAGACGGTCGAACGCGACTCCCTCCGCCGCCTCGAGCTGGTCCATCTCCTCCGGCGTCAGCATTCCCGGCATCGGCATCCAGTCGGGTGCGTGATGCGCATCCGTCGCCGTAACCGTCTGGCCGCGCTCGCGCAGCCACTCCTGCATCATCTCGATCTCGTCTTCCTGGGAAAGCTCGATGCGCTGCGCCATCTGACGCATCGCGTCACTCGTGGTGCGGGTCTCGAGCAACGCGGTCATCTCCAGCGCCTGCGCGTGGTGGGGAATCATCCCCTGCATGAACCTCACGTCGGCCTCGCTATAGCGAATGGCAGCGAGATCGGAAGCCTCGGCCGCCGAGATCGAGCGGCTCGGCTCACCTGGCGCGCCGGGCTGCACGATGGGTGGCTGTTGCGCCTGGCTCGCTGCCGCGCCGAGCGACAGGAACGCTACGCCGGCCACCGCGACGGCGGCCGGGAACGGCTTGTGGAGATACTGGCAATTCATGGATGGCCTCCCGCCGAACTGGGCACGCGTGTTCCGGTGCATTCTAACGGAGGTAACTCCTGAAGACCGTCTCGCACCCACTGGATCCTGTATATAATACGTAATACACGCGGGGCGCGAGGTAGGAGCATTGCCATGCCTGTAAGGCTCAATATCACCATGGACGAAGCTCTCTATCAGCAGTTGAAGGACTCTTGCCCCCCCAAGGGCATCAGCCGCTTCATCAGTGAAGCCGTGCGCGCTCGGCTTCATCCCGACCGTAAGGCACTCGAAGCCGGGTACAAGGCGGCGTCTCGGGAAGCGTGGCGAACGGAGCTGGCGGACACTTGGAAGACCACGGAGGTCGAAGACTGGCCGCAGTAGAAGGGCACCCGCGCCGGGGCGACGTTTATTGGGTGTCGCTGGATCCGGCGCAGGGCACCGAGATCCGCAAGACGCGACCGGCCGTCGTTCTCTCCAACGACGCGTGTAACCGCTTCGGTTCCCGAGTGGTAGTCGTACCACTGACGAGCAACGTCGCGTCGTTGTACCCGGGAGAGGCAATCGTGTCGGTCGAGGGCCGGGAGGCCCGGGCGCTCGGCGATCAGATCCGCTCGCTCGATCGGCGCCGGCTTCGTACTCGTATCGCGCGTCTCGCGGTCGAGGAGCTTCGCGATGTCGAAACGGCAGTCCGCGTGACACTCGGCTTCGACCCCGTCTGAATCTGGGAGCGCGCAAGCTGATACCGTAGAGCGCGTCGTCCAGGCAGGTTACGGGCGGCGCCCGTCTGGCGAGGAGGCCCCGCATGTTGCACCGGACCCGCGTCGAGCGATCCACGCTACGCCGCTCCTTTGCGGCACTTGCCGCCCTCTTCCTTACGCCGGCGTTCCCAGGCGTCGAGGCGCAGTCGGGCAGCGACTTCGTGCCGGTCACCGACGCGGTGCTTCAGGATCCGGCGCCGGCGGACTGGCTCATGTGGCGCCGCACGCTCGACGGCTGGGGCTACAGCCCGCTGGACCAGATCGACCGGGAGAACGTCGGCGCGTTGCGCATGGTCTGGTCGCGCGGCATGGGAGAGGGCAGCCAGCAGGCGACCCCGCTCGCCTACGACGGGGTGATGTATCTGCCGAACCCGCGGGACGTCATTCAGGCGATCGACGCCGCCACCGGCGATCTCCTCTGGGAGTACCGCCGAAATCTGCCGGAGGACACCGCCACGCGCGGACTTGCCACCACGAACCGGAACCTCGCCATCTATGGCGACCGCATCATCGACACCAGCGCGGACGGCTATGTCTTCGCGCTTGACGCGGCAACCGGCGAGCAGGTCTGGGAAACCCGGATCCTCGACTACGAGACAAACCCGGCGCTGCAGAGCTCGGGGCCGATCATTGCCAACGGGAAGGTGATCTCGGGACGGAGTTGCTCGCCGCGGGGCGGCCCGGAAGCCTGCGTCATCGTCGCCCACGACGCGACGACGGGCGAGGAACTCTGGCGCCGTCGCACGATTCCAGCTCCCGGGGAACCGGGCGACGAGACCTGGGGCGACGTGCCGTTCGAGGATCGCAAGCACGTCGGCGCCTGGATGGTGCCGAGCTACGATCCCGAGTTGAACCTGATCTACATAGGAACCTCGGTCACCGCGCCCGCACCGAAGTTCCTGCTCGGGGGCGCCGAGCTGGCCCACCTCTACCACAACTCGACGCTCGCCCTCGACGCCGACACCGGCGAGATCGTCTGGTACTACCAGCACCTGAACGATCACTGGGATCTCGACCACCCCTTCGAGCGGCTGCTCGTCGACACCGCGGTCGCTCCCGATCCGGATGCGGTGAGTTGGATCAACCCGCGGATCGAGCGCGGCGAGGTGCGCAAGGTGATAACCGGTGTCCCCGGCAAGACGGGCCTCGTCTACACCCTCGACCGCGAGACCGGCGAGTTCCTTTGGGCCACGCCCACCGTCGCCCAGAACGTCATCAGCGCCATCGACGGCGCCACCGGCGACGTCACCGAGAACGCCGAGGTCGTCTTCAGCGCGATGGGTCAGGAAGTACTGGCCTGTCCGACGCTGATCGGCGGCAAGGACTGGGAAGCGGGCGCCTACAGCCCGCTGACGAACATGATGTACATGCCGCTCCGCAACGCGTGCGCGCGGATGCTGACGACGCACGAGGGAAACCAGCGGGCCTATGCCCTCGGCGTCCGCACGCAAATCGCACCGGGAACCGAGATGGTGGGAACCGTCCAGGCGATCTCCGCCGAGACCGGCCGGACCGCCTGGATTCACGAGCAGCGCGCCGGCACCATGTCGCTCGTCACCACGGGAGGCGGCCTGGTCTTCGGCGGCGACGTCAACGGCCGGTTCCGGGCGTTCGATCAGGAAACCGGCGACGTGCTGTGGGAGATCAATCTTGGTTCGCCGATCACCGGCTTCCCCATCAGTTACGCTGTCGATGGCCGGCAGTACGTCGTGGCCAGCACCGGCTGGGCGGCCACTGCCTCCGGCTTCGCCCGGCTGACGCCGGAGCTTCGGCCCAGCGCAGGGAACAACATCTTCGTATTCGCGCTTCCTGAATGACCAGGGTGGTTCCACCAGGGTCACGCGGTGCAGAACAAGGTCGAAGCGGCCTAGGGCGGTCGGACCTGTTCGACCGCCCACGGCGGCTCATGCACGACTGGGCGGCGTATCTCGACGGACACGCGGCCGGCCCGGCGCAGCGCTGATCGCTGCGGCATCACTGCCCGCCCCGCGGCGGCGATCCAGGCCGGCCGGAGGGCAGTAGTGCGGCTCTCCCCCTTCCAGAGGAACAACTTAAGGGCCATGACTCGATAACCTCGATCTTATCACTATCACAAAGCTTTATATCACCCAATAATCACACTAAGTTGGCTAACATTCCCTTCGCGGGATGCTAAGTCACAGGCTGCGGCAGGAGCAAGGCACGATGAGAGGGCCACTGGCCCTCTATATGGTTGCGTGTCCTGGCATTCAGCACACCGATTCATGCCCAGGAGGCGCCCGCGGATCGGAGAACACCCGGCGCGTCGAGCACGATGGCGCCGCGTGCCCGGGCCGCATGCTGCTGGGGTTGCAGGCGAAGGACGCGCCTCGGCCCGAATCCAGCCTGGTCACGTCGGCTATCCGAGCGGCGTCACGTCTGGAGAACCAGCCAGCCACCCCAGCGCGGAGCGGGACGGCGGGTCGCCTCGGATCGCCCGTGTCGACTCCAATCCCGACGCCGGCTCAGACGCAAGCGCGGCGTCGGTGATCGATGTCGTCGTCTTCTACACCCCCGAAGGCGAGACGGCACCAGACTGGCAAGACAGAGTTAGAGGCGCTGATGGCTCTGGTTGCCAACTTGACGTCGTTGGTAGAGAGAATGCGAGAGCGGCGACGGTTCCTCCGAGATCACTTGTCGCCTCCCCCGGCCCCCGTGGGGTGGGGGTGCGCAGCGGCTATCGCAGTGGCCTTGGGTGGCGGCGCGCACGCAACGGCCCAAACCGCCATCTGGGACGTGGACGACGACGATCTCCCCCTCGTCACGTACTACGCCACGTGGACGAAGTTCACGCTAACTGATTACCTGTCTGGAGACGGGACCGGCGTCACCTTCGCCTTGAAGGCGTGCGATGCGGATTACCTCGACTACTACGAGTCGGTGACCGTCGGCGCCGCCGGCACGGAGGATGCCGGGAAGCTGGTTGTCACCGCCAACTCCGAGGGGCACGTGCACTCCACCACGGAGCGCACGCAGTGCACGGTGACGGCGACGCAAGGGACGGTGTCCGAGGATCAGCCATTCGATCTGTACATTCGCGCCCCGCGGCAGCCACGTCCGATGCACCCGTTGGTTGTGCAAGGAACAACATTCAACGCAGTCACGGTGCGGGTATCGGGCGGAACCCATCCGTGGGTGCGGCTGGGCATTCGGGAGGGGACCAGCGGCGGCTATCGGTACTACGTGGTGCGAAACGTCGGCTCCACAACGGATTTGACCTTCACCGGGCTAACGCCCGGCAGGACCTACCAGATAGAAGCGGCGTCAATGAACCGGGAAGGATTCCACCTGTGGGGCGGAACGGACACCACTCCGGATGGAGTACTGGTTGCGGCCACGACACCGAGTGGCGTGTGGAGCGGCAAGCTGAACGGCGGCGTGGGCAAGGCTCCGCCGCCGGTCTCGGCAACGACGCCGGTTCTGCCGGTCGTGGCGCTGGACCTGTCTTCAACCACCATCTCGGAGAACGGTGGCGTCACCACGGTGACGGCGACGCTGGACATCGCATCGGACGCGGTGACGACGATCGAAGTGGCCGTGACGCCGATGGCTCCAGCCGTCGCTGACGACTCCACGCTCTCGGCCAACCGCACGCTGACCATCACGGCGGGAAGCACCGCGAGCACGGGCGAGGTGACCATCACCGCGGTGGACAACGCGGTGTATGCGGCCGACAAGGCGGTGATGGTGTCCGGCACGACGACCAATTCCGTCGGTGTGGCGGGCCCCGCCGATGTCGCGCTGACCATTACCGACGATGAAGAAGATCCGCCAGCGAACCAGGCGCCCACGGTGTCGGCTTCATGCGATCCGCGCGTAGTGTCTCAGGGCGGGGAGGTGCGGCTGACAGCGACCGCGTCGGACCCGGACGGTGACCCGCTGACCCACGTCTGGAGCGCGCCGGCCGGCCGCTTCGGCGGCGCGACCAACGGCGCAGCCGCGAGGTGGACGGCGCCCGATGAAGCTGGGCGCGTGACGTTCCGCGTCCGAGTAACCGATGGGCGGGGCGGCTCGGCGTCGGCCACCTGCGCGGTGGAAGTCGCCAATCGGCTGCCGGCTGCGGCGGACGACGAGGTTGTGACGCTGGAAGACGAGGCGGTGACGGTGGACGTGCTGGCGAACGACACGGATCCGGGCGGCGCCGAGCTGCGGGTGGAGACGGCATCGGGGGCGGCGCACGGGGCGGTGGTCGTCGCCTCGGGCGGTGGCGTGACCTACACGCCGGAGGCGGACTACCACGGGCGCGACCGATTCACCTACGTGGTCGCGAACCCGGACGGCGAGACGGCCAGTGCGACCGTGCAGGTGACGGTGCTGCCGGTCAACGATGCGCCGGTGGCGGTCGGTGTGATCCCGGACCAGGTGCTCGACGAGGGGGGCGGCACGGCTGAAGTGGACCTGACGCCGTACTTCGACGATATCGACGGGGACGCGCTGACTTACCACGCGGCGTCGTCCGACGCGGACGTGGTGACGGTGTCGGTCGCCGGGACATTGCTGACGCTGACGCCAGTGGTGTATGGGTCGGCGGCCGTGGCGGTCACTGCCGAGGACCCAGGCGGGTTGACGGCGACGCAGACGTTCGCGGTGGGAGTCGACGACCGGCTAGTGCGGGCGGTGCTGGGTGACACGCTGGCGGCGATGGCGCGGTCGCATCTGGCGAGCGCGCGGATGACGATGGGCCGGCGGGTGACGGCGGGCGTCGATGGACGCTCGCGGCTGACGGTGATGGGCCGACCGGTGCCGCTAGGGAAGACGGCGGCGCGTGCGGCGGCCGAGCGGATGCTGGCAGGTGGGCTGTCCGGCATGGCCCGTGGCTTGTACGGCTTCGGAGGTTCCGGGGTCGGTCCCGACGCGCTGTTGCGCGGCACGGAGTTCCACTTGGCTCTGGGCGGCGATGGAGCCGGCGAGGCCCGGAAGGGTCGACGCTGGGGCGTGTGGGGCCAGGGGGATGTCCAGGCGTTCGATGGCACGCCGACGGTGTTCGGGCACGACGCGGGGTACGACGGCGACGTGTGGACCAGTTACCTGGGTGTAGACGCGCGGTTATCTGAGCGCTGGCTGGCTGGCGTGGCGGTGGCGCGCAGCGGCGGCCGTGGCGCTTGGCGGGTAGGCTCATCGAGCGGACGGCTCCGGACGACGCTGACGGCGCTGCAACCGTACCTGCAGTGGTCGGACGGGACGACGTCGGTGTGGATGATGGCTGGCGGCGGCTGGGGGGTTGCCGAGAACGTCCGGGATGCGACGGGGCTGGTGGGCGGCGCCGACCTCGGTCTGGGTATCGGTCTGGTCGACATGCGGCGTAGAGCCGGCGTGGGGGCGGGCGGCACGGCCTTCAGGTTCCGGGCAGACGCGGCGTGGGCGCGCCTTCGGACCGGGGACGGCCTGGAGTCCGTCGACCGTCTCGCGGCGGCGGTGAACCAGCAGCGAGTCGGGGTGGAGGTGTCGCGGCCGGTGTGGATTGGCGGGCTGTCCATAGAACCGTTCGGCGAGGCGCACCTGCGGCTGGACGGCGGCGCGGGCGAGACGGGCATTGGCGCGGAAGTGGCTGTCGGGCTGCGGGCTCGGAGCGGCATCGTACGGATCGATGCGCAGGGCCGGTCGCTGGCGTTGCACTCGGCGGCCGGCTACCGGGAGCGGGGCGCGGGGGTGACGCTGACGGTGGGCGGCCAGAAGGGCGAAGGGCCGTCGCTGTCGGTGTCGCCGCGCTGGGGCGCGGCGGCCGGGACCGACGCGCTGTGGCAGGACGAGGTCTACCGCCGCTATCTGCCCGCCGCTGCTCGGGAGCAGTGGGCGCTGGACGTGCGCGGGAACTACCGGATGCGGCTTCCGAGCAACAGGCTGACATGGTTCGGCAGTTTCAGCCAGTCGCCCTACGGCCGCCGCTTCCTGATCGGAGGGCGGCTTGACGGACTCCTAACGGCCCCAGCGATAGTTGGTGCGGACGTAGTAGTAGCCGCCGCTGAAGCCCCATGGCGTGAACTGGCTGAAGGGGACGCCGAGCGCGTCGGCCAGCACGTCGTTTCGGTCCGAGAACGTGTCGAAGACATTCTGCCCGCCGAATGCCAGCGTCACGTCCTCCGACAACGGCACGCTGATTTCCAGGTCGACGATGGGGCGGCCGTTCAGGACCGGCGCATCCGCGCCACTGACGAACCGCGCGTCGAACAGGTCTACCCAGCCGCCGTAGTAGCTCAGGCGGCCGAGCAGGCCAATCCGCCCCACGCGCTGGTTGACGGCGGCGTTCCAGCGGGTCCGGGGCACGCCCCGCTCCAGGGCGAGCACGTCGCCGGGAGCAAGCAGGTCGGACTCCTCCGTCATCTTCGTATCGGTGTAGTTCATCGTGAAGCTGAGGACCGTGTCGCCGGACAGGGCCGGCGGCGTCCAGGTAGAGACGACATCGATTCCCTGGGTCCGGGTGGAGAAGTCGTTGATGAAGAACCGGAACAGGGTCAGCGACTCGGCGGCGGTGATCCCGTCGGCCAACAGGAGTGCGCGATCCTCCGCGTCGGTGCTGATGACTCCTGACAGGGCCAGGCGGTCGGCGATGGCGACCCGGAAGTAGTCGGCGGTCAGGGTGAACGGACCGCTGTCGACGACCAGCCCGGCCGTGACGTTGCGCGAGGTTTCCGGCCGGAGCGGGACGCCGCCGTGGCGCCGCGCTGCCGCGAAAGTGGACGGTACGGTGCCGCTGTCGGTGAGTTCGAGTTGGTCGTTGAGGAAGGTCTGTACGTTGATCGTATTCTGCTGGCCGGGCGTCGGCGCGCGGAACCCCGTGCTCACGCCGCCGCGTAGCGAGACGGCGTCGCTCAGCCCGATCCGGGCCGACAGCTTGCCGTTCGCCGTCGCCCCGAACAGGTCGAAGCGCTCGACCCGCACGGCCCCGCCGACCGACCACCGGTCGTCGCGGCCCCGCAGCTCCGCGTCGCCGTAGACCGCCACGTTGCGGCGGCTCCACGTGCCGGCGGTGTAGTCGGCGAAGCCGGGGAAGCCGTTCGACGCGGGCACGAACCCCTGCGCGGCGTACGGCCCCACCTCCCACGACGCCCGATCCCCCGCGCCGACGGTGAAACTCTCGTCGCGCCACTCGGCGCCCGCCGCCAGGTGGACCACCTCGCTGACGGCGTAGGAGATGTCGACGTTGAGACTGACGTCTTCCTGCCGGTAGAGGCCCGGATCGAAGTCGCGTGGCGTATCCGGGCCGAGCGACGCGTTGACCGTGTTCTTGAAGAAGAAGTCCGACTCGTGGGAGCCGTAGCTGGCGCTCACGTCCCAGGTCAGGCCGTTGGCCGCGACCCGGCGGAGGCCAGCGAGAGCCGACATGTCGGTGACCACGCCGCCGAACTGCGGCGTGAAGCCGCCCGGCGCGATCTCCTGGAACGAAAAGCAGTTGTCGTCGGCGAACACCCGCGCCAGCGCCTCCTGGTCCGGAACGTTGCCGGTGACGCTCACGGTCGGACAGTTGGCCGAGCCCATCCCCTTCGCCCGGAGCACGTCGCCGATGAGCAGCGTCTGCCCGCCGTCGAGGGTGTAGATGTTCTGGCGCGTGTTCGGGTTCCGGAAGTAGAACCCCTCGGTCACCTTCTTGTCGGCGTAGTTGGCATGCCCGTAGAACTGCAACCCGTTGGCATACAGGTGTCCGAAGTTGCCGAACAGCTTCAGGTCGTCCTCGATAGTCGGGTTGCCCCAGATCTGCGCCGGGTCGGCCACCGCCGTGTTGCCGGCCGCGACCAGCGCCGCCGCGTCGGCCCGCTGCACGCTGCGATCCGTGGGGTCGGCCTGACCGTACTCCAGGCTGAGATTGGCGAACCCGTTGGCGCCGAGCGGCAGCCCGACGTTGCTGGCGACGTTGTACGCGTCGCCGTCGCCGGCGCGGTACGTTCCCGTGCTGACATCGACGCTGCCTCCCGCCGCGTCGTCCCTCAAGAGGAAGTTGATGACACCGGCTATCGCGTCCGAGCCGTACTGCGCCGACGCGCCGTCGCGCAGCACTTCGACCTGGCGCAGCGCAATCGCGGGAATCGTCGAGATGTCCGGCCCCTGCGAACCGTCGGTCGTGCCCGCGAACCACGCGACGACCGACGAGCGGTGGCGGCGTTTGCCGTTTACCAGGACCAGCGTGTGGTCGTGGGCGAGGTTGCGCAGCGTAGCCGGCCGGACGAGCGTGGCCGCGTCGCTGATCGGGTGGGTGGCGACGTTGAACGACGGGATCAGCGTCCGCAACTGGTAGTCCAGTGTCGTGGCGCCCTGGCTCATCACGTCCTGGAATGGGACGGCGTCGATGGGTACCTGCGACGCGGTCACGGACCGCGGCTGCGCCCGGCTGCCGACGACGACCACACGTTCCTCCAACTGCACCGCCAGCGCGATGTCCAGCGTGACCGTCGCCCCGGCGCGGACCTCCACGCCGTCGCGCACGACGGGCCCGAAGCCCGGCAGGCTGAACGTCACCTCGTAGACGCCGGGCGGCGCGGCGATCAGGTACGCGCCCGCGCCGTCGGTGACGGCCGTGCGGGCCGCATCGCCCGCCGCGCTACGCGCCTCCACGGTGACTCCCGGCAGCACGAGCCCAGTCGTGTCGGTGACCGTGCCTGACAGCGCCGCGTCCTGCGCGGCAGCGAACCCCGGCGTGGTCAAGACGATCAGCAAGGCCGTTCGCCACGATCTAGTGAGTCTCATCGTCGCTGCCCTCCGTGGGTCGCTGCCGGGACGATACCGAGGAACCGCACACACACCATTGTGTCACCGTGGCTCCGTGTCTCGGCGCCCTGGGCAGACGGATCCCGGGGCCGCGATCCCTCGACTCTCTTCACAGACTTGACGGGGCGCTTTGTAAAACATAGTTTTACAGCATGACGAAGACGATTACCCGGATCGGCAACTCTCAGGGCATCATCTTCGATTCGGCCCTGATGGACCTCGCTCACCTCAAGGTCGGGGACCAGTTGACGATCAGCCTCCACGAGGGCGGTTCGATCGTGTTGACTCCGGTGCGTCCCGTGATCGGCCCCGAGAAGGCCGCGGCTACAGCCAAGCGGCTCATCGACAAGAACTCCGAGCTGTTTAGGCGACTGTCTTGAGGCCGCCGCTGCTCCATCCGACCGTCTCGGCGGTGAAGGCGATCCACGCCGAAGTTCTCGCCGCCCACGGAGGCGCGGGCGGGCTACAGAACGAAGGATTGCTCGAGTCGGCCGTGGCGGCGCCGCAGGCCACCATGATGGGCAAGCCGCTGCTCAGCGATCCCGTTGAGATCGCCGCGGCCTACCTCTTCTACGTCTGCCAGAATCACCCGTTCGTTGACGGCAACAAGCGGGTAGCGCTCGCCACCTGTCTGGTTCTTCTCAGGGAGAACGACCTCCTGCCCAACGAACAGCTCGACGTGGCGGCGTGGGAAGCACTGACACTGGACGTGGCCGGCAGCCGCCTGGACCGAGCTCGAACCGCGGAGCGCCTGCGGCAGATTCTCGCCGCGTAGGCGTGAACGGCCTTGGCGCCGGCACGTCAACACTCACCCTGCCTGTTTGGCGGCCAGACGACCCACTGCGTCTCCCAACTCTGGCTTCATCTTCTTATTGTTCAAGTGACTGAACCGTACCGGGTTTTCCAGAGACTGAATTACGTGACTCCGGCCACCATGGCTGGAGTCTCCTGACGGCGATAGTACTGCTCTTCGCACTCGACCGGAGGGACGTATCCGATAGGGGCGAGGAGGCGACTGTTGTTGAACCAGTCGACCCACTCGAGGGTGGCCAGCTCAACCGCTTCGACGCTGCGCCACGGTCCACGACGATTGGTGACCTCAGTCTTGTAGAGACCGATGACGGATTCGGCCAGGGCGTTGTCGTACGAGTCGCCGCGGCTGCCCACTGAGGGCTCGATCCCGGCCTCGGCGAGACGTTCGGTGTAGCGAATAGAGAGGTACTGCACCCCACGATCGCTGTGATGCACCAAGCCCTGGGCCGAGTCCAGCGGTCGGCCGTAGAGGGCCTGCTCCAACGCGTCGAGCACCAGGTCCGTCCGCAGCGTCTGGGTAACTCGCCAACCGACGATTCGCCTGGCGAAGGCGTCGATTACGAAGGCCACGTACACGAAGCCGCGCCACGTCGCCACGTAGGTCACGTCGGCTACCCACAACTGATTCGGACGTGTGGCGGTGAAGTTGCGTTCGACCAGGTCCTGCGGCCGCTCGGCCGCGTGAGCCGGAATCGTCGTCTTGAACCGCCGGCCGCGTACCGCACCCTGCAGATTCAACTCGCGCATCAACCGCTCGACCGTGCACCGCGCAACCGCGAAGCCCTCTCGCTTCAACTGCCGCCAGACCTTGCGCGACCCATACACGCCATGGTGTTCGGTCCAGACACGACGAATCTCCGCCTTCAGCCCGTCGTCGTGCACCATACGCGCCGGCAGACGCGACGCGTCCGCCTGCCTCGCCTTGTGCGCGTGATACGTCGCCGGGGCGATCGGCAACACGGCACAGATCGGCTCGACCCCGTAGGCGGCCCGGTGGGCATCGATGAACCTGACCATCACTTCGGTCGGCGGTCGAGCTCCGCCTGTGCGAAAAACGCCGAAGCCTTCCGCAGGATCTCGTTCGCACGCTTCAGCTCGCGATTCTCCCGCTCAAGAGCCTTGAGGCGCTGCCGTTCCTCCGTGGTCAAGCCGGGGCGGCGCCCGGTGTCACGTTCCATCGCCCGAACCCAGTTGCGCAGCGTCTCCGCCGAGCAGCCGATCTTCGACGCGATCGAGCACATCGCGGCCCACTGCGAGCCGTGCTCCGGCGTGTGTTCAAGCACCATCCGAACCGCCCGCTCCCGTACCTCAGGTGAGTACCGACTCGCTCTTCCCATGGACTCCATCCTCCCAATAAATGGAGCCTCCAGGAAACCCGGTACGGTTCAGACTGCCCTGTAGATTCAGGTTCCAGCCGATGAATGTCCGTTCTCCCAGCCTCCCGCGGAACAGATGGATTTGCCTTCCATCCGGTGTGATTGATTCGCCGTAATCCAAGGGAAACCCCATCGCTTGCAACCCATCGATAACTTGGCGCCCGTTGGCAAGCACCAACTTGACGTTCTTGTTCTCCTCCAATTGGGTCTTGAGGAACGTACCGTCGGCAGCCAGCAGCCTGTCCCGCACACCGCCGGGCAAGTCGCTCCACACCGGATCCGTCGCCCACTGAACCAAATCCAACGCGCAGGCAGTACCGTCATAGTAACTGGCGCCACACTTCTGGAGAATCCAAGCCTCCAACTGATTGAACCAGCTCTTGTAGGGCTCCCGCCGAAAGTAGCCATTGCAGTCCGCCAGCACGTCGTGGACGCTTTCACGATTCAACGGTATGTGACCGTCGGAGAACTCGCGGTGACTGGGATTGATACTGATCGTAGCAACCCTGGCGACGCTGACGTCACCAAACGAAATGACGGGCGTAGAACCCGGAACGACGCAGCAACCTCCGGGTGGGCGTTGTCGGATTCGTCGTTCGATGTAGCCGGGGATCGACACGCTGGAGTGATCCGTACCGCGTATTCCAGAGGTCATTTACGTGACTCCAGCCACCATGGCTGGAGCCGTCTGACTACGACGGTACTGCTCTCGGTCTCCGAGATCCACATGGCCGACGTACTCGAGCGGCGCATCGCCCTCGACATGTGGAACGACAACCCTTGTGACCGAGTGCTGCCGGTGCTCGGCGCCGGACCGAGCTTCAGCCCAGATGAAGCACGTCTTCGATCCCTACCTCAGAGAACTCGATCCTCGGCTCGTAGAGGACTCCTCGCAGCCATCCACTTGAGGTCAATGGTCTACGAGAATGAGGTAAGTCGCGCTGCCTCGACGAAGCCTATTCGTTGCGCTGCTGGCTATACGCGCCTGCATTGCCTATACTTAGTGCATGCAGTACACCGTTCGCGGCATTCCAGCGGTCGTTGACGACGCCTTGCGCCTCCGCGCACGCGAGACGGGCAAGAGCCTGAATCAGGTCGTCGTCGACGCGCTGGCGGCAGGCGCCGGCGTGACCCGGGCGCCACACAAGAAGCGGGATCTGAGCGACCTGGCCGGCGCCTGGGAAGACGACGCCGCGGTCGAAGCGGCGCTCGCCGCACAGGATGAGCCGGATGCGGACCTCTGGGAATGAGGCTTGCGCTGGACACGAATCGGTACGTCGACCTCTGTAGAGGTCTTGCCGGAACCGTCGCGCTGCTCGAAGCGGCCGATGAAGTCCTGCTACCCTTCGTCGTTCTGGGCGAACTCCGGGCCGGTTTTGCCCACGGCCGGCGCGCCGCGGAGAACGAGCGGCTTCTCCGGCGGTTTCTCTTGTCGGATGGTGTCCGGGTCCTCTACGCCGACGATCAGACTACCCATCACTACGCCGCGGTCTTCCGCCAGCTCCGGAAGCAGGGCACGCCGATTCCGACGAACGACATGTGGCTGGCGGCGCTGGTCCTGCAGCACAACCTGGTGCTGCACGCCCGCGACAGGCATTTCGATCACCTGCCGCAACTCGCCCTCGTCTGAGTCTCTGTCACGCCCGCGACACGACGGGCGACTCGGTTGTCACGGCGCCGGTGGGCTACGTTCTGCGGCTCCGTGCGTCGGTGGCCATCAACAGCGGCGGCAGAAGCAGGAAGTCGGCCGCGAGGGCAAGCACGACCGTAATCGCCACCAGCAGTCCGAGTGACCAGGAGATCTGGAACCCGGAGGTCGCGAACGCCGTGAAGCCGGCGGAAAGAACCACGGTGGTCGTCAACAGGGCCTGGCCCACGGTGCGAAACGTGGAGCGTACGGCGTCGGCGGGCGCACGGCCCTCACGCCGCGACTTCTGGTACTCGCACAGGAAGTGAATCGTGTCGTCCACGATGATCCCGAAGACGATGGCGACCATCACGGACGCGGCAATGCCCACGTTGCCGACGAGATAGCCCCACACGCCGAAGCTCATGATGGCGGGAAGGAAGTTCGGCACGAGGCTCAGCAGCCCCAGCCGCACGCTCCGGAAGACAAAGATCAGGAGGAACGAAATCAACGCCATGGCGGTGATGGTGCTGCCCAGCATGCTGTCGATGCTCCGCTGCGATACATGAGCGAACATCACGCTGAGGCCGGAGGCCTCCCCCGCCAGGCCGGGCGCGTTGGCATCGAGCCAGGACTGTGCGCGCGCATCGAGTTCACGCAGCTCCCGGTACCAGGGGCTATCCGCCGCCACCACCATCCGCGTGGCCGACTTCGCGATGTCGATGCGATTGTTCAGGTCGCTTCCGAACGGCAGCGAGAGCTCGTACAGCAACAGGTACTGCGCTGCCAGGTCTCCGTCATCGGGCAGGCGATCGAAGGCCGGATCATCGCCGTTCATGTTCCGGTTCAGGCGCCTCATGATGTCCGAGAAGACCTGGACATGGGTGACCTCCGGCTGCTCCCGGAACCACTCGGCGAAAGCGTCTATCCGCCGCAGGTACTCCGGGTCGGTGATCCCGCCTTCGCGTCCCGCGTCCAGCGTGTACTCCAGCGTATCGAGGCTCGTGAGATTCGCCGCGACGTAGTCGGAATGACGCCGGAACTCGTACCCCTCGTCGAAGTACTGCCTCGGGTTGTCGTTCAGCTCGACGAGTGGGACGCCGGCCGCGAGGATCACCGCACCCGCCGCGACGGACCACAGAAGAACCCGCCGCCGTTCGACCACGAACTCGGCGAAGCGATCCAACACCGCGGCCGGTCCTCCGACGGCGCGATTCGCCCGCATCGGGAGGATGGCCAGTAGCGCCGGCAGCAGCGTCATGGAGTAGACGAAGGCGCACAGGACGCCGAGGGCCGTGTAGTTCCCCAGATCGTGGAACGGCGGCGCGTCGGCCGCGTTGAGGCTGAGAAAACCGATCCCGGTGGTCACCGACGTCAGGAAGATCGGATAGGTATTGACGCGGAACGCCTCCACGATCGCGGCCCGCCGCTCCCGCCCGCGCCTCAACTCCAACAAGACGGTGCTGACGACGTGGATGGAGTCCGCGACGGCAATCACCATCACGATGATCGCGACGCCGGAGCTGGCCGGACTGAAGACGACCCCCGTCCAGCCGGCAAATCCGAGGGTGGTGCCGACGGCGAAGGTCAGGACGGCAACGACCGCCGCCGTACCCAGGACCGAGCGCAGCAGCAGGGTGGCAAGGACCACGATGATGAGGAATACGAGCGGCGTTCGCGTTTCGAGATCCTCCGCCGTGGCCTGCGCGAATGCCCGGTGCATCGGCACGTCGCCGGTCACGTAGTAGTCGATCTCCGGATGGTTCGCGCGTGCCTCTTCGAGAAGCGCGTCGAGATAGCCGTTGATCTCGACCACCGCCTCGTCCTGATTCTCGGGAAGCACGAAATTGATCACCACGCCGGCCGCTCGCCCGTCGCCGGCCACGAGGCGGCCGACCAGTTCCACCGAATCCAGGGCGATCGACTCGATGCCGGCGAGATCAGCATCGCTCAGCGAGGTCGCGTCCTCTACCAGGGGAGCGACGATCAGGTCGTCCTCGCCGAACGCCTCGCTGTGATTGAAGTTGGTGAGGGAGTCCACCCGGCTGGAATACGGCGCGCCCCATGCGGCATCCGTCAGCTCCACGACGGCGCCGAGCGCCTCCCGGGTGAACACCGAGCCTTCCCGAGGCGCGACGGCAATGAGCGCGCGGTCGCTGGCCGAGAACCGGTTCTCCATGGCCTGGAACGCGAGAAGCTGCGGATTGTCGTCCCGGAAGAGAACGAGATAGTCGTTCGTGACACCGATGAGGCGGGCGCCGGCGCCCGCCGCCAGCAGCACCAGAAACGCGGCGGCAACCACGATCCACCGGTAGCGGAGGGTGGCTTCGACGTAGCGGTCCAGCAGGGAAGATGCCATCGTCTCAGAAGTTGTAGACCAGGCTCATGTCTATGAAGCTGTCCCGTCGCATCTCATAGAAGATGTCGCGTTCGTCCAGGCTGATAATGGCCACGCCTTCCGCCCTCACCGACCAGTCGTTGGAGAGGCGCCGGCCGAATTCCAGGGCCAGCAGCCGGTTGGCCCGGCTGGCGTCCAGCAGCACGCTGGCCGTGAACTCGGTGCTCTGGACGTCGTTGAACGCGAAGCGCGTAGCGAGGAAGACGTCGTTCTCCAGCGTGTTGGGCGTCCGGCTGGGCGTCGCGGCGGAGCCGCGGCTGTCGTAGCTCCATTCCCCCAACAGAGTGACGTCGATGGCCGATCCCCCCACCGCGTAGAGACTGTACTCGCCGCCGAGCACGCTGGCGAAGTAAGCCTGCTCCAGGCCGAGGAGATTCCGCGCGCCGGAGCGCTGAATGGCCTCCGCCTTCAGCAATCCGGCCCCGGCAGTCACCTGCACGTCGGCGCCGAACTGGCGAATCGGCGCGTAGTGCTGAACCAGGACCGGTTCGCCGTCGGCCCCGCCGGCGGGAAAGAAAAACGGTTCTCGGCTCGTCCCGTCGAAGAAGGAGGCGCCCAGATCGACCAGACCCACGCTATGGCTGTAACGCGACGCCACCTCGGGACGCCAGCGGCCCCCCGAGCCGTCGTACTGGACATTCTCATGCTCCACGAGCACCGGCAGGCGCAGGCGTCCTCGACGCCCCGGAAAGGTGCGCGCTCGGTGATAGGACATGCCCAGCACTTCCAGCGTGCCCCACTCGCCGAACCAGGTGACGTGCGCCATGGGCTGCCCCAACTTCGCCTCGCCGCCCGGATGCTCGACGAAGTCGACCTGGTTCACGATGTCCACCAGGGGCTGCGACTCGGCGACCCCCCAGGACACCTGGCCGACACCCAGACGCGCCTCCCACCCTCCGTCACCGACATCGCCGAAGAGCAGAAGGTAGGCCTCCCGCAAATCGAAGTGGGTTCGACGCGAGTCCGTATGGTCGTAGCGAAAGAAGGGCGCCGCAGTGAAGCGCTGACCGTTCACGTTCTCCACATACAGGGTCGCTTCGGCGACGGCGCCGCTTGCCAGCGAGCGCTGCGCGGGAAAGGCGGGGGCGGCGGGAAACCCCCGGCTCTCCGCGCTCAGGCGTCCGGAGAACCCGACGGTCAGCGGCGTCTCCTCTTCTTCGTCGTCCGCCTGAGCCGCTACGGCGGGCGCGGAAGCCACTGCCCAGGCCGCGCAGACCGCGCCCAGCGCCAGGCCACGGAGCGCGCATCGGAGCCGCATCACCGCGCTCTTCGCAGGCTCGTTTGCGTGAAATCGCTGTCCTCGAGGCCGGTCTGGAACTGGTAGTCGGTCCAGGTGAGCACCGTGCTCTTGCCCGTAAGGTGATTCACCATCTCCATCTCGCCCGCCCGCCAGTAACGATCCGCATGCTGCGTGTAGTCCGAGAGGGTGAGCGTCTTCAGGTGATCGTCCTTGCGGTCGTAGTACTCCACCTTGCGGGTCCGAAGCTCGTCCTTGTCACGCCAGACGACCTGGCGGCGATAGTTGGACCGCTGGTCCACCGGAACGCGCTCCGTGACGGTGCAACTCGCGTCGCCGCACGGCTCGTCTCGCAGGTATCGGTAGGTGAATTTCTCGACTTCCGGCGGCGTCATGTCTTCGTACGCGAACTCGCTGCCCATGAATGACCCGGACCGGTTAGCGGAATTGATGCGCTTCACGCGTCTCAGGGCAGGAAGATAGATCCACTGATCGTCCGCATCCTCGCGATGCGCGTGAACGAGAAACGCGGTTCCCCTGACGTCGCCGGGATTGTCGAACACGAACAGGCTCTTGTCCCCGTCGTCGGACACCTCGAGAACCTGCACCCGCAACTCGCGCCGGCTCTCCTGGCCCTGCCGGTTGCGCAACACCATGACCTGGGTGGCCGTGAAGTCGCCGAACCCCTCCTCCCGCGCCCGCGCATCCTCGGCGATGGCGAGTCCCGTCTCTTCCGGCGTCTGGGCCCGGGCGCTTGTGGGCGCCAACCCGCCATGCCACGCCACGACGGTCAGCAGCAGACAAAGCGAGGAACGGGGCAACACACGCCGAGATCGGTTACTTGCAGACATCGACGACTCCTCCCGTTTGGTGTTCCGATCCTCGCTCACCATCGGCTCGATCGGTCCGACTGAACTTCGTCCGGAAGGTGATAGGAGAATCTACCCTCACCGAGGTCGGCCAGATCGAGAACGTGCAGGAAGGTGCGCCTGCTTCTCGCCTTGCCCCAGGCCGGCAAGAGCTTTCCCATGGCGCGTTGCAACCGGACCTTCGTTCTCAACCACGGCAGCAGCGGCATCCTTGGTCGCGCCGGAAAACGCAACGTCTCCGCCCGTGCGTCGCCGACGAGTTCACGAGACACACGAAAGATGTACTGCGCCGCCGCCTGACGCTTGTCGGGATCACGGACGCCGACGACGACGGGAGCGCTGTTGACAATGCAATGCGCCAGCGCAATGGCATCGAAGTCGGGCTGAGGCTCGCACGTAGCGCCCACGCGGTGCAGGTGCAGTCCGTCGGCCTGATTGTGGAAGAGAATCGCCTCGGGGGCGCCCATCACCCACGCGGTGTAGGACCAGACTTCCATGATCCCGGCGCGGTCGTCGTCGTCCAGCGACGCCCCGAGCAGCTCCGCGAACTGGATCATGCGAGCGGAGAAGGCCGCCGCTGCCAGAGTCGTGTGCGCCGCGCTGATCGGCGTTCCCCAGGCGTCGTAATCCCATTCCTCGGCATCCCGAAACAACAACCGCACGCGCGCATGCACCATGCGGATGCGCATCGTGAGCTTCCAGCCGTCACCGGACGGCTCGACCCCGCCCGGCATGAAAATGTCCAGCAGGTGCCGGATGTTCTGCTTCAGGCGGCGGACGCCATCGTCGATCAACCGTCCGGTTATGGCGAAGGACTTGCTGATCATCGTGGCAAAACCCTCCACGATGGCGCCTGCCACAAAAGCCGCCAGGACGTGATCCGAGTTCCTGAGGAAAGCGCTGCACCCGCGCTGGCCGGCCAAGGGGTCGTACCACGCTGGAACCGTGGTCACTTCATGGATCAGGTCTTGCAGGCTCTGGGGCGCATCGCGGAGGACGCGCTCATCCAACTCGATCGCCCCCCCGATCAGCCGCGCCGTTTCCCTGCCGTCCAGTCCTCCAACGTCCCGCATCGCGGCGTCGGCCAACGGATCGCCAATCCACAGGTGGGCCACGTACCGATCAGCGAGCTCCGAGTCGATCAGGCGGGCCCTCTCGTAGCCGTCTGCGAAAGCCGACGGAACCATCAGGCCCCCGCCAGAACGCTCATGACGCCCTACGGCTGTTTGATTCACACCGAATGCCTGTCTGCCGTGCAAGTCTGGTCGAACCGCCCCCAACCGAGCGCACCAGAAGCAACTACCGGAGTAGTTTCGGTCAAGTCCCGGTAGGAGTATAGATTACTGTCCGTCCACTCCGGACGTCGGCGCGCCGGCCGGCTGCAGGTGGGTGACCGACTCCGTGACACTGTCGATCTTCTCGCGGGAATAGAAGATAGGGACATAGCGATCCCGTGCCCAGACCTCGAACAGGTCGCGGTAGTGGGGGTTGTCCGGATCACCCGACTGGCCGGGCGTGTTCAGACCCACCGAGTTGTCCCAGTCGGCGGTGTCCGCGATGAGCATGAACGACCCGCCGGAGGTCTGGTTGTCGCCGTTGCCGGTGTTGTGGACGGTTCCGCCGTAACCGCCGCGCGGCAGTGGGCCGACGTCGAGGCGGCGGCGCAGGTCTTCGTTCACCGCGGCGCTCATGGGGTGGCGGATCAGGGCGTGCTTGAACCGCTCGCCGCCGTAGCGCCACGTCGTCGTCTCGGTGGTGCCGAAGCGCTCCTCGAGGCTGTCGAGCGACGCCGCCAGCGTGTCGCGCAGCACCCGGTCGCGGCCGGCGATGGGATCGTCGCCGAAGCGGCCATCGGGCGCCGTCAGCCAGTCGATCATCCGCTTCGTGTTGATGCCGCCGATGGAGTCGCGCACCGATTCCGGTACGACCACGTCGCGGACGGCGGCGCGCAGCGCGCGGTTCCAGCTCACGTAGATCGCCGCTTCGACGGAATCCCGGTCGAGTACGGCGTCCCAGTTGAGCAGCATGTCGCGGGCGCGGGCGGAACGATCATCCAGCCCCGGGACGTCGCGCAGCAGCGGCACCAGGTTGCGCGCGGCTACCGACACCTCGTCCATCTGGAGGCGCATGTTGTCGATGACGGTCATGTGCCGCGCGTTGGCCAGGACCTCCTCGACGCGCGCGGCGCGCATCTGATCGCCCCAGGTGTAGTGGAGCGCCTCCCAGTGGGGGTACGTCGCCGGGTTGTCGAGCAGCACGTAGTTGTTCGCGGTGCCGAAGTACCCCTTGTCCGGGTTGTGGACGCTCGGAAGGGCCTTGATCGGCAGGAAGCCGTCCCATTCGTAGCGCCCGTCGCCTGGCACCGGCACCAGCCCGCTGTGGTTCGGCCGGATCGGCGACACGCCGACCGCCTGGTAGCCGATGTTGCCGGCCCGGTCGGCCCAGACCATGTTCTCCGACGGGATCCGGCTGTAGTTGCACGCCTCGACGAACTCCTCCCAGGTGGTCGCCTGGTCCATCCGAAGGCTCGCCAGGTAGGGCGCCGAGCCGTAGTCGAGCCATGCCGCCCGGACGGCGTAGGCGACGTTGTTCGCGGTGTCTTCGTGGACGACCGGGCCGTGACGCGTGTACTTCAGCTCTACCTCCGCGTCCGCCTGCCCCTTGACCGGGATCGTGTCGGTCCTGACCGTCATCGACTCCCAGCCGCCGAGATAGCGGTACTGATTCGGGTTGGCCGGGTTCGTCTCGTAGACGTACAGATCCTCGTTGTCCTGGCCGAAGACCGTCAGTCCCCAGGCGCCATGCTCGTTGTGGCCGATCGAGACGCCGGGCAACACCGGCTCGCCGCCGCCGATGACGTTCCAGCCGGGCGCTACGAGGTGGACCCAGTAGCGGAGCGACGGCGCCGACTGCGCGCGATGGGGATCGTTCGCCATGATCGGATAACCGCTCAGCGTCCGCGTTCCGTGCACCACCCAGTTGTTGCTGCCGATGGCGTCCTGCTCCTGCCCCCGGAGATCCAGCTCGGACGGCATCGCCGCCGCCAGCCGCTCGAACGTCTCGCGATCGCCCCGGTGGGCGACCGTGATGTCCTCCGGCTCGAAGCGGACGGCGCGACGGTGGGCGCGGTAGCGGTCGAGGATCGCATCCGACAGAAGCGAGGCATCGATGGCCGGATCGAGCGTCAGGTCCGGATCGCCAATGAAGTAGTTCAGCTCCTTCACGGCGTCGGGCCCCAGTTCCGCGACAGCCCGCGCGCGGTCGATCTCCGACGTCACGTTGGCGACCAGCCCCTGATGGCGCGAGACCACTACTTCCGGCGTCCACCGCCCCGGGGTGATGCCGAGCAGCCGGAACTCGATGGGGAGCAGGTCCGGCTCCTGTTCGGTCCGGGCGATGTAGGCGTTGATGCCGTCGACGAACGCCGGGATGATCGTGTCGCCACGGTCATGGTAGTGGCGCATCTCGGTCGTCATGTCGCCCCGGAACTGGAACAGCCGGGCGCCGATGTCGCGTTCGAGCTCGCGCGGGCCGAGAATCTCGGCCACCGTGCCGGTCGCCTGCCGCCGCCACAGCTCGAACTGGAAGAGCCGGTCGCGCGCCGCCGCATAGCCCTGTGCGAAGAAGAGATCATGCTCGTTCTCCGCGTAGATGTGCGAGATGCCCCACCGGTCGGTGATTATCTCGACCGGCGCCTGGAGACCGGGGGGTCGGAGCGTTTCGGTCGCGGCGTCCTGCGCCGCCGCCGGAGCGCCGAAATGCCTTCCGCCGCCGGTCAGCAGCAGGACGCAAACCAGAGCCGAACCGGCCGCGAACCGAGTCTTCAAGGACCGTGCCATAATGCGCTCCTCCCAACTGCCGCGGGATTTCCGGCATTATAGCGACCCATAAACGACACCATGGCTGACAGCTCCCTGCCGCCGCGGAACCCCCTCGTAGCTTCCGAAGACTGGTGGGCGGTCTGGATGGCCGGCCTGCTGCTCGCCGCGACGGCAGGTGGCCTGATCGCCTTCGTTCCCGGCGTCGGCCGCTGGAGCACACTCCCATTCGAGGCGTTTCTGGGACGTGAATGGGGGCTGCTCGCCCTGGGCCTGGGCCTCGCGGCGCTCACTGCGGCGGCGGTGCAGGTGATGTCCGGCGACGGCGCCCGGCAGGCGGCCGCGTTCGTGCCGCTGTTCGTGCTCGCACTGGTTGCCTACACGCTGGCCAGTCAGACGGGCATCCGGGCGGCGGGCTTCGGCTATGCCTTCTGGGCGCTGCTCATCGGCCTCGCGATAGCCAACACCATCGGCACGCCATCGTGGCTTTGGCCCGCGATCCGGAGCGAGCTCTATATCAAGACCGGCCTGGTGCTGCTGGGCGCCGAGGTGCTGTTCGGCAACATCCTGAACCTGGGGTTGCCGGGGCTGTTCGTCGCGTGGTTCGTCACGCCGGTCGTCATCATCTTCATGTACCAGTTCGGGACCCGCGTCCTCGGCATGGCAAGCCGGTCGCTGGTCATCATCATCGCGGCGGCGGCATCGGTGTGCGGCGTGTCGGCCGCCATCGCGGTCGCCGCCGCCGTGCGGGCCCACAAGCAGGAACTGACCCTGGCCGTCGGCATGTCGCTCATCTTCACGGTGGCGATGATGGTACTCATGCCGCTCGGCATCCGGGCCGCCGGCATGGATCCGGTGGTGGGCGCCGCCTGGATCGGCGGCACGGTCGATGCGACGGGCGCCGTCGTCGCCGCGGGCGCGCTCCTGGGCGAGCAGGCGGAACAGATTGCGGCCGTCGTCAAGATGATTCAGAACACGCTGATCGGCGTCGTCGCGTTCCTGGTGGCGGTCTTCTGGGTGACGCGCATCGAAGCGAACGGCACGCGCAAGCCCGACGCGATGGAGATTTGGCACCGCCTGCCGAAGTTCATCATCGGCTTCGTCGCGGCGTCGCTCATCTTCTCTTTCGTCCTCACGCCGTCGCTCGGGGATGCGCGCGTCAGCACCGTGCTCGACCTCACCTCCGACCTGCGCGGCTGGCTCTTCTGCCTGGCTTTCGTCAGCATCGGGCTCGAGTCCAGCTTTCGCGAGCTGGCGCGTCGCGCCGGGGGCAGCCGGCCCCTCAAGCTCTACGTGACGGGTCAGGCGTTCAACGTCGTCTTGACGCTGCTCGCGGCGTACCTCGCGTTCGGCGGGATCCTGTTCGATCGGCCGATGGTGGCGGACTCGGACAGCGGCGCCACGGGCGGAACGGCCACCGCCATCGAAGCGAACCTCGACGCCGGGCGCGATGCGACGGGGCTGTTCTATACGGAAGTGGACGGCTGGCAGACGCGGTCGGCCGAGCTGGAGAAGTAGCGGGCTCGCCGGCGGCGGTAGGACTGCCGGCCTGGTGCGCCGGCCTGGTGCGCCGGCCTCCAGGCCGGCATACCAACCGGCGCACCCTCAGGCGCCGGCGCGGCGGCGCCGGAAGTACTCCACCTGGAACTCCCTCACGTTGCGGTTGTGTTCGCGCAGGGTGCGGGCGAAGGCGTGCGTTCCGTCATTGCGGCTGACGAAGTAAAGGTAGTCCGCATCGGCCGGCGCGAGCGTGGCGTGCAGCACGGCGAGGCCCGGCGCGGCGATCGGACCCGGCGGCAGCCCCCCGTAACGGTACGTGTTGTAGGGGGAATCGAACTGCAGATTGTCGCGGGTCAGGTTCCCGTCGTAGACACCGGCCAGCGTCAGTGCGTAGATGACCGTCGGATCGCTCTGAAGCGGCATGCCGATCCGGAGGCGGTTGTTGAATACGGCCGAGACCAGTTCATGCTCGGCCGCCTGCCCGGTTTCCTTCTGAATAACCGAGGCCAGCGTCACCACCTCGCGCACCGTCAGGCCGCGCTCGGCCGCGCGCGCGCGCAACTCGGGATCGAACGACGCCCGGAACTGCGCCACCATCGCCTCCACGAGATCGCGGGCGGTTCCGTCCCGCGGCAGCGAGTACGTCTCGGGAAAGAGATAGCCCTCCAGATCGGCAGCGTCAGGATCGAGATCGGCAACCAGCGACGGGTCCGAGGCCGCCTCGAGGAACGCCGCCGCCTCGCCGAAGCCGGACGCCCCGAAAACCGCCGCCATTTCCGGCAGCGTCAAGCCTTCGGGAAACGTGATCGGCCGAAGGAAGACCCGGCCGTCGGCGATCGTGGCGACGACATCGAGGGGCGCGATCGGCGCGGCGAAGAAGTACTCCCCCGCCTGCAGTTCGCGGTCGCGGCCGCTACGCCAGAGCGCGGCGCGGAACGTCAGCCCATCCGCCACGACCCCGGCCTCCACAAGCCGTGCCGCGATCTCCCGCGCCCCCTGACCCGGGACGACGTCGACGAAAACGCCACCGTCCGGCACGCCCGCGTGGGGGGTCGCCAGGCGGCTCTCGAACTCCTGCCACGCGTAGTACCCGCCCGCCGCCGCGAGCAGCGCCAGGCAGACGCTGGCGATCAGCAGACGCCGTAGCAGACGCCACATCACGCGCCGTCCTCCGTGTCGAGGTAGTCCTGCAGGATGACGGCCGCCGCGGCGGCATCGAGCTGCGCCTTGCGGCGGCGCCAGTCGCGTTCGCGCACAAACGCGCGGTCGCGCGCGGCCAGGCGCGCATCCGCCTCCACGCTGCTGAGTCGTTCGTCCTGCAACGCGACCGGCAGGTCGACCGACCGCCGAAGCGCGTCGACGAACGTGAGAACGCGCGCCGTCTGCTCGTGGCCGGCGCCATCGAGGCGCCGCGGCAGGCCCACCACCACGCTCTCGAGGCCGTCGGAATCAGCCGCGAGCGCCGCAATTTCCCCTGCCACCGCCCTGGCGCGCCTGCCCACCGGGCCCCGGGGGGCGATCGTCCGCAACGGCCGGGCGAGCGTCCCGGTCGGGTCGCTCACGGCCAGCCCGATGCGTCGTTCGCCGTAGTCGATTCCCAGAATACGCATCGGAGGATGCCCGGCAGCGTTCACCACGTCACCGCTCTCGCCCTCAGCCTACGTCCCGGCCGCCGGAAGTGTCCACCCGCCGCCCGATCCGTTAAGATGGCGTTGCACCCACGTCACGCGGAATCCTGAATTATGTCGAGCAAGACCCGCATCACCGTCCTCCTGGCCGGCATTTCGGTCGTCGCCTTCACGCTGATCGGCGGCTACCTCGGACGTGTCTCCGCCGGTGAGGACACCTACCGCCACCTCCGTGTTTTCGAAGACGTCGTATCGCTCATCTCCAACAACTATGTCGAGGAAGTGAACCTCGACGAGGTGATGGACGGCGCCCTGCGGGGCCTGGCGGAGGGACTCGATTCAGACAGCGCCTATCTGGCCCCCGAGGATGCGGATCGGATCGAGCGGAGCGGGCCGCTGCCGGACGGCCGGGTCGGTCTGGAAGTAACCCGCCGCTACTACCTGCAGGTGATCGCCCCGTTGGAGGACTCGCCAGCGGCCGAGGCGAACATCCTGCCGGGCGATTTCGTCCGCGCGATTGACGGCGAGCCGACGCGGCGCCTTTCGGCGATCGAGGGCCGGCGGCTGCTCCGGGGCGAGCCGGGCACGGAAGTGACGCTGTCCCTCATCCGCGGCAGCACGCAGGAACCGTATGACATCACGCTGACCCGTGAGGCGATGACTGCCCCCGCCGCGGCCGGCCGCATGCTCGCCGACGAGGGCGCGGGCATCGGCTACCTGCGGATTCCCGACTTCGGCGACGCCGCCGCGGCGGGTATCGCCGATGCCGCGGCGGCGCTCGCGGGCAACGGCGCCACGCACCTCATCGTGGACATCCGCGGGACGGCTGAAGGCACGTACGACGGCGCAGTCGGAGCGGCACGGCTGTTCGTCGCCGACGGAGCCATCGCCATCCGTGAGGAACCGGGCGATGCGCAGGAGACACTCGAGGCCGGGAACGACGGCGCGGCAGCCATCGCCCTGCCCGTGACGCTTCTCACCAATTACGGAACGTCGGGTCCGGCGGAGGTCTTCGCCGCAGCGCTGCTCGATCGGGATCGCGCGACGTCCGTCGGCCAGCAGACCTCCGGGCGGACCAGCCTTCAACGACTGGTCCGGCTGCCGGACGGCGCGGGCCTGTGGATCTCCTGGGCGCGCTACGTGCGCCCGTCCGGCGACGCCATCCACCCCTTCGGCCTCCAACCGGACGTGCCGGTTCAGGTCACGCCGCCAGAGCTTGGAGAGCCCCTGCCGGACGAGGACGTCGTTCTCGACCGGGCCGTCGAGGAAGTCACCGGCTCCGCCGGCGCATAGCAAACGCGTTTGACGCGATGGCGCGTATGCGCGATCATGCACCGGTTTGTCGATTCTGAAGTCTAGGCGCGTAGCTCAGTTGGTTAGAGCGCCTGCTTGACATGCAGGAGGTCGGCGGTTCAAGTCCGCCCGTGCCTACCATGTTCCATGCTCCCGCTAGCCCCTCCGCCCGTTGCGCCGTGTACGGCCTGAGCCCGTCCGCTCCACTGCACACCGCATGAGTCAGGTAACCGTCACGCTGCCCGACGGCTCCACCCGGGCCGTGCCGGCAGGCGCCCCCGTCGTCGATCTGGCGAAGGGGCTGTCGCCGCGTCTGGCCAAGCACGCGCTTGCCGCGTTGGTCGACGACCGTATGGTGGATCTCACCTTCCCGCTGGAGACGGACGCTTCGGTCCGTTTCGTGACGCCAGGGACGCCGGAAGCCCTCGCTCTGTACCGCCACAGCACGGCGCACCTGATGGCGGCGGCGGTGACCGCCCTCTTCCCGGAGGCGCAGTGTGGCATCGGCCCAGCAATCGATGACGGCTTCTTCTACGACTTCGTCGTCAACCGCCCGTTCGTTCCCGAGGATCTCGAAGCGATAGAGCGGAAGATGACCGAGATCGCCCGGCAGGATCTCCGCTACGAGCGGAAGATGATGTCGAAGGAGGAAGCCAAGGCGTACTTCGACGGCCGGGGCGAGCCCCTGAAGGTGCAGCTGATCGAGGAAAAGGGAGGCCCGCGCGTTTCCTGCTACACCATCGAGCACGCCTTCATCGATTTCTGCACCGGCCCGCACGTTCCCTCGACCGGCCGCCTCAAGGCGTTCAAGGTGCTGTCGAGTTCGAACGCCTACTGGAAGGGTGACGCGCGCAATCAGCCGATGCAGCGGATCTACGGCACCGCGTTCTTCAAGGCGTCGGAACTCTCCGACCACCTCCACCGGATCGAGGAGGCGAAGAAGCGCGACCACCGCAAGCTGGGCAAGGAGCTGGGACTCTTCACCTTCCATCCCTGGGCGCCCGGCGCGCCGTTCTGGCACGCGAAGGGGGCAACGCTCTACCAGTTGCTCTCCGACTACATGCGCGACGCGCTCTCCGGAGAGGGTTACCAGGAAGTGCGGACGCCACTCGTCTTCAACAAGGCGCTCTGGGAGACCTCCGGCCACTGGGAGCATTACCGGGAGAACATGTTCCTGGTCGAATCGGACGGCGAACCGTTCGGCCTGAAGGCGATGAACTGCCCCGGCCACATGCTGATGTTCGCGAGCGAGGGGCGGAGCTATCGCGATCTGCCGCTACGGTTCCACGACCAGGGCGTGCTGCATCGGAACGAGGCGTCCGGCGTGCTGAGCGGCCTGACCCGCGTCCGGCAGTTTGCGCAGGACGACGCCCACTGTTTCATCACCGAGGATCAGATCGGCGACGAGGTCGAACGGCTGTTACGCCTCGTCGATCGGGTCTACTCCGATTTCGGCCTCGACTACGAGGTGGAGTTGTCGACGCGGCCCGACGACTACCTGGGAACGGCGGAAACCTGGGACCATGCCGAAGCGCAATTGAAGGCGGCGATCGAAACGACGGGGACGCCGTTCACCATCTCCGAGGGGGACGGCAGCTTCTACGGCCCGAAGATCGACCTGCACGTGACCGACGCGCTCGGCCGCCGGTGGCAATGCGCGACGATTCAACTCGACTACCAGATGCCGCAGCGCTTCGGCCTCAAGTACGTCGGCGCGGACAACGCCGAGCATACCCCGGTGCTGATCCATCGTGCGATCTTCGGCAGCTTCGAGCGGTTCGTCGCCCTCCTGATCGAGCAGTACGCCGGCGCGTTTCCGCTCTGGCTGGCGCCGGTCCAGACCCGCGTCCTGACGATCGCGGACCGGCACATCCCGCACGCGGAAACGGTGCGCGACCGTCTCGCGGCGGAGGGATTCCGGGTGGAGCTGGACGGCCGGCAGGAGAAGATCGGGCTGAAGATCCGCGAGGCGCAACTCCAGAAGATTCCCTACATGCTCGTCGTCGGCGACCGGGAGACCGAGCACGGAACGGTGGCGGTCAGGAGCCGTACGGCCGGGGATCAGGGCCCGCGCGACGTGGACGACCTCGTGCGCGCACTCCGCGCCGAAGTGCGGGCGAAGCGGTCGCCGGATCCAGAGCAAGGCCAGAAAGAGTAAACTGTCCGTTCGCGGCGAGCCGCGGACGAACGAAACGAAGGGAGCAGCAGAGATTCCTCCAGGACGGGGCCCCAGAGGGCCACGCCGCGACTTTCGTCAGCCGCGTACACGGGTCAACGAACGGATTCGGGTTCGTGAGGTTCGCGTCATCAACGATGAGGGTGAACAACTCGGTCTGATGGCGCCGGCTGAGGCGCTCGTCATCGCGCGCGAGAAGGGGCTCGACCTGGTCGAGATTTCCCCCACCGCGCGCCCGCCCGTCTGCCGCATCATGGACTTCGGGCGGTATCAGTACGAGGAACAGAAGCGGTCGCGGCTGGCGCGCAAGCATCAGAAGACAATCGAAGTCAAGGAGATCAAGTTCCGCCCGAAGGTGGACGAACACGACTATCAGTTCAAGAAGAAGCATGTGGAGCGCTTCCTCGCCCACGGCGACAAGGTGAAGGCGACAATCTTCTTCCGCGGGCGCGAGATGGCGCACCCCGAGTTCGGGCGTCACATCCTTGACCGGCTGGTCGACGAGTTGCAGGAGGTGGCGGTGCAGGAGACCGCGCCGCGCATGGAAGGGAACCAGATGCACACGATCCTGTCGAGCCGGGCCGTGACGAAGAAGCGGCGGTAGCGCGCCCTTTCGGGCGCGCGCATCGCCACGCGCGTCGCCAGCCCGTGGCAGGAAACGACATGGAGACGACAGATGCCGAAGCTGAAGACTCATCGCGGCGCGGCGAAGCGCTTCAACCGGACCGGCACCGGCAAGGTGACACGGAAGAAGGCGTACGCGCGGCACATCCTGACTACGAAGACAACGAAACAGAAACGGAAGCTGCGCGGTACGACGACGGTCTCCGACGCTGACACTCCAAGAGTCGCGCGGATGATCCCCTACAAGTAGCGGCCCGCCGGCACAGGCAAGCAGAGGAAGGACGCCAGCATCATGCCTCGAGTGAAACGCGGACCCATCCGGCGGCGCAAGCGAAAGAAGCTGCTCGCCCGCGCCAAGGGTTTCTTTCAGACCAAGAGCAAGCTGTACCGCGCCGCGAAGGAAGCGGTCGACACCTCGCTGAACTACGCGTTCGTCGGCCGCAAGCTGCGAAAGCGGGACTTCCGGCGGCTCTGGATCACCCGCATCGGCGCGGCGTCACGGCAGCACGGACTTAGCTACAGCCAGTTCATGCACGGATTGAAAGCAGCCGGTATCGGTCTCGACCGGAAGGCGCTGGCCGACCTCGCGGTGCGCGAGCCGGATGCGTTCGCGCACCTCGCGGAGCAGGCTCGGGAGGCGCGCCCATCGGTGGCCGCCGCGCCGTAGGGAGTCCCGGTCCCGGTCAGCCCGTGATGAACCCCCGCTACCTTCAAGCGGTGATGCATCCAGATGGCTGACGTTCCGACCGCAGACGAGATCCGGGCCTCCTTCCACGCCGACCTCGCGCTGACCGAGACGGCCGACCACCTGCAGGCGCTGCACGATCAGTACCTGGGCCGCAAGCGGGGCGCCGTGCAGGCGCTCCTCAAGTCGGTCGCGGCGGCCCCACCGGAGATGCGCCGCACGCTGGGGCAGCAGGCAAACCAGCTCCGCAAGGAGATCGAGCGCGCGCTCGGCGAGCGGCGGGACGCGCTCACGGCGTTCACGCGTCCCGCCGGCGCGGTCGACGTCACCCTCCCGGGGCGCGACGTCCGGATTGGCCACCGGCACCCGCTGACGCTCATCCGCGAGGAGATCGAACGGATCTTCACCGGCCTCGGTTTCGAAATCGTCGATGGCCCTGAAGTGGAGGATGACTACCACAACTTCGAAGCGCTCAACATGCCGCCGGAGCACCCGGCGCGCGACATGCAGGACACCCTCTACCTCGACGGGCCGCTCCGAACGCCGCACGGTCCGCCCGGCACGCTTCTCCGGACACACACGTCCGGGATGCAGATCCGCTACATGGAAACGCACGAGCCGCCGGTGCGGATCATCGCGCCCGGCCGCGTCTACCGTCGCGACAACCCTGACCTGACGCACTCGCCGATGTTCCAGCAGGTGGAGGGACTGCTCGTGGGCGAGGATGTGACGATGGCGGACTTGAAAGGCACGCTGGAGTGCTTCCTGCAGCAGCTCTTCGACCCGGAGACGCGGGTGATGTTCCGCCCCAGCTTCTTCCCCTACACGGAGCCGAGCGCGGAGGTGTTCATCAGTTGCGTCTTCTGCAACGGCGACGGCTGCCCGGTCTGCAAGAAGACGGGATGGCTGGAGATCCTCGGGAGCGGGATGGTGGACCCGGCGGTTCTCGAGGCGGTCGGCTACGACCCCGAGCGGCTCACCGGCTGGGCCTTCGGCATCGGCGTAGACCGGATCGCGATTCTGAAGTACCGCGTGCACGACATCCGCGCCTTCTACGACAACGACCTGCGTCTTCTGGAGCAGTTCGCGCTGTGAAGATCCTGGTCTCGTGGCTGCGCGAGTTTGTTCCGGTCACCGCTTCCATCGAGGAGTTGGCCGACTCGCTCACCCGGCACGGATTCGAGGTGGCGTCTATCGATCCGGCGCCGGACGTTCCTGGTCGGCCCGCCGGCGAACCGGACGCGGTGCTCGACCTCGAGGTGACGACCAACCGCCCCGACTGCCTCAGCGTCGTCGGTATCGCACGCGAAGTCTCGACCATCTACGGCGAGCCGCTGGCGCTGCCGGTCCTGGCGGACGGGACTGTGGCGGACGGCCACGGCGCGGCGGCCGGCGGCGACGACCCGCTGCCCGTCACGATTGAGTCCGACGCACTCGATCTCTGCCCCCGCTACGCGGCGTCGCTCGCAGGCGTCACCATCGGACCCTCGCCGGCCTGGATGGCGGCGCGTCTCGAGGCGGTGGATATCCGTCCCATCAACAACCTCGTAGACATCACCAACTACGTCCTGATCGAGATGGGCCACCCGCTGCACGCCTTCGATCTCGACCGGCTCCGAGGCGGCGAGCTGCGGATCCGCCGCGCCCGGGCCGGCGAGTCCGTCACAACGCTGGACGGCATCGCGCGGACGCTCGAAGACGACATGCTGGTAATTGCCGACGCCACCGTCCCGCAGGCGGTGGCCGGGGTCATGGGCAGCGCGGACTCGGAGGTGGCCGGCGGCACCCGCCGTGTCGCGTTCGAGAGCGCCTGGTTCGACCCGATCTCGGTCCGTCGCACCGGCCGGCGACTGGCGCTGTCGACCGAGGCGTCGTACCGGTTCGAACGGGGCGCCGACATCACCGCGCCGGTCCGCGCGATGCGGCGCGCGCAAAAGTTGCTCGTCGAGCTGGGGGCCGGCGCACCGGAGGGAGCCATCGTCGACCGCTACCCCGCCCCGCGGACGCGGCCGACGGTTACGCTGCGTCATGCGCGGATCGGTCGCGTGCTGGGGGTTGAAGTGGACCGTGCGTTCGTCCCGGCGGCGCTCGGACGGCTCGGCTTCGACGTAGACGACCCGCCGGCCGCCGCTGACGCATCCGGCGACGCAGACGCGCCGGCGAACGATACCTGGCGGGTCACGGTGCCGGGCCACCGGGTGGACGTCAGCCGCGAGATCGACCTGATCGAGGAGGTGGCGCGGCACTACGGCTACGATCGGCTGCCGTCGACCTTCCCGGCAATGGCCCACGCGCCCGCACCGGAGAGCAACGCGCTGGCGCAGCAGCGTCTGGCGCGGCGCGTCCTGACCGCGAGCACTTGTTCCGAGGCGGTCACCTACGGCTTCATCGAGGAATCGGCGGCTCGACCGTTCGTCGAACGCGACGACGAGATCGTCCGAATCGCCAACCCGCTCTCGGAGCACTTCGCCGTCCTCAGACCGTCGCTCCTGCCCGGCCTGATCGGCGCCCTGGTCTACAACCGCCACCGCGAACACCATGACATACGCCTCTTCGAGATCGGCGCCCGCTTCACCGCCAGCGGCGGCGAAGTGCGCAGCGTGGGCATTGCGCTGACCGGCTCGGGAACGGCGGGCCATTGGAGCGGAGAGGAGCGACCGTCCGATTTCTTCGACCTGACCGGCATCGTCAGCCGCCTGTGCGACGCGTTTGGCGTCCACGCGGGCTTTGAACCCTTGAAGCGGCCAACACTCGTGCCGGGACGGGCGGCCACCGTCGTTGCGCCGGCTCCCGGCGGCGGCGCGCCGCGGCCATTGGGCGCGGTCGGGCAATTGGCGTTCGACATCGCCGAGCAGCGTGGAATCCACCGTGCCGGGGCCGAGGCGGTCTGGGTGGCGGAGCTCGATCTCGACGGCCTCGCCGCCGCCGGCACCGACCGCCGCCGGATGGTCACCGCACCGCTGCCCCGCTATCCGTCGAGCGTGCGCGACCTGGCCGTTGTTGTCGATGCCGCCTTGCCCGCCGCCTCCGTTCGTGGCACCATTCGTTCGGCCGCCCCGGAAACCCTGCTTGCAGTGCACGAGTTCGATCGGTACGAAGGCAAAGGCATACCGAGAGGGTGTGTCAGTCTGGCGTTCCGGCTGACTTTCCGCGCAGCCGATCGCACGCTGACCGATCCGGAGGTCCAGCAGGCGATGGACTCGATCGTCGGCGCTCTCCAGACAGCGCATGGGGCGACGTTGCGATGACCTGTCGATACGTCGCTGTCCCCGGCGAGACGACGGCGCGCAAGCCTGTCCACTGCCACGAGTAAGGAGCACAACCCGTCATGGATCAGACCGTTCCCGCCACCCTTGAGACTGCGACCGACGACGCCAGAATCGACGCCGGCGCGGTTGAGACTGTCAGTCTCGCGGCCATCGAACGGCTCGCCGACAAGGTTTCAGCGCTCGTCGAACTCCTCGACGCGACTCGCCGCGAGCTTGCCGAGTCGAAACAGGAGAACGAGCAGTTGAAGCGCAACCTCGACGATCAGGGTGTTCACGCACAACAGGATCGCCACGAGTTGCAGGCCCTCCGCGCGGAACGCGCGCAGTTGCAGACACGGGTCGCGGCCATGCTCGATCAGCTCGAGGCCATCGAGCTCTAGCAGCCCGTGGACGATCCGACACCGGAAGCCGCGACCGTGACGGTCCGGATTCTGGACCAGTCCTATCTCGTCCGCAGCAGCCTCGATCGCGCCGAGCTGCAGCGCCTCGCGGACTATGTCCAGGGGAAGATGCGGACAATCACCACCCAGACGCCGCACGGGGACCTGGTGCGGGTCGCCGTGCTCGCCGCGCTGAATATCGCCGATGACTACTTCCGCTGCCGGGAACACCGGACCGACCGCGACCGCGTCATCCGCGAGCGGACGGCGGAGATCGAGGCGGTTGTCGATCGCGCGATAAGGGTCAGCTTGCCACCTTCCGACGACTCCGCGAACGCGTGACCCGGGTTGCTTGCACCGCCGTCCGTGCGGGGCTAAGATGCCTCTCAGCAACAAAAAGGTACGCGTGTCGGACGCGTCGCCGGCCGCAGGGGAGGCGCCGCGAGTCCTGAGATTGAGGTCCCTGCAGTACGCGTGATGGTCGGAGGCTCGTTTGAGCCATTGTTGAATCGAAGCGGATCGCGACGCGTCGCTGTGAGCACGCCTCCGTGCGAGGAAGCCTGAGAGGCGGCGTTTGATGAGAGCGGTTCCACCTGCACCCGCAGGTTCATACGACCTCCCCACACGGTAATCGCGGGGTTTTTCGTTCGGCTCAGGTTCCGGCATGCGCGCCAAGTTGCAGGGAGGCGCGCGTGGTGGAATTCGGTCCGATCCTTGCGGGGGCCGTTACAGCTGCCGTTGTCGGCCTGTCCATACTCATCTACTGGATCTCCACGCGACGCCGAGTAGCCGCAGAGACCGTCGATCGGGCCACGGCGGACGCCCAGCGCCTACTGGCTGACGCCGAACGTGAGGCGGAGGCCAAGCTCAAGGAAGTACTCCTCGGCGCCAAGGAACAAGCACACGAGCTGCGCCAGGAAGCCGAGGAGCAGGCTCAGGCGCGCCGTGCGGAGATCGCCGCCCTGGAGCGCGAGCTGGCGGGAAAGCGCCAGGCGCTTGCCGACCGCGACGCGTCGCTCGCCCGCGCCACGCAGGAAGTCGAGGGGCGCGAAGCGGCGGTCGAAGCGCGCGATCAGGCCCTCGCCAGGCGTGAGGCGGCGGCCGAAGCGGACGAGGCGCGCCGCCAGGAACTGGTCACCGAAGCCCAGCGCGCGCTGCAGCAGGTCTCCGGCATGACGGCCGACGAAGCGAAGACGCTGTTGCTGCAACAGCTCGAGGCGGACGCACGGCGCGACGCCGCTCATCTGGTGAAACGGCTGGAGCACGAAGCGCGGGAGAGCGCCGAGGCCAAGGCGAAGCAGATCATCACGCAGGCGATTCAGCGGAGCGCGCCCGACCATGCCATCGAGACGACGGTGTCCGTGGTAGACCTGCCAAGCGACGATCTGAAGGGACGGATCATCGGACGTGAGGGGCGCAACATCCGGGCGCTCGAAACCGCTACCGGCGTCGAGCTGATCGTCGACGACACCCCCGGCGCGATCATCCTCTCCTGCTTCGATCCCTACCGCCGCGAGATCGCCCGGCGCGTCATCGAGCAACTGGTCGCCGATGGTCGCATCCATCCGGCCCGCGTGGAAGAGGTCGTCGACAAGGTACGTGAAGAGATGGACGCGGCGACACTGAAGGATGGCGAGGCGGCGGCCTTCGAGTTGGGCCTGCACGACCTCCATCCCGAGCTGAGCCGGATGATGGGACGGCTGAAGTTCCGAACGAGCTACGGCCAGAACGTCCTTGCCCACTCGAAGGAAGTGGCGTACGTCGCCGGGGTGATGGCCCGTGAGGTGGGGCTCGATGCACATACCACGGTCCGCGCGGCGTTCCTGCATGACATCGGCAAGGCGATGGACCGTGAGCTGGAAGGGACCCACCTGGAGCTTGGCATCGACTTCCTCCGGAAGCATGGAGAGACCGAGGAGGTCATCGGCGCCATGGCGGCGCACCACATGGACATTGACTGGCCGTCTCTCGAATCGATGATCGTCCAGGCGGCCGATGCGGTTTCCGCCGCCCGACCCGGCGCGCGCAGGGACATCCTGGAGTCGTACGTCAAGCGGATCGAGAAGCTGGAGGACATCGCGGAGTCGTTTCAGGGGGTCGGAAGGGCGTTTGCGCTACAGGCTGGGCGGGAAATCCGCATCATGGTGCAGAGCGAGCAGGTCTCCGACGAGGACGCCGTCTGGCTGTCGCGCGACATCGCCAAGCGGATCGAAAACGAGCTGCAGTACCCCGGACAAATCAAGGTAACGGTGATTCGCGAAACACGCTCCGTCGAGTACGCGAAGTAGGCGGCGCGCAGGCGTGAAGGGCGACACCGTTGCCGGCCGGGGCGAGCACGCCGTTATCGAGCGGATCCGCGCACGCGTGGGACCGGCGCCGTCCGGCGTCGAAGTGGGTATTGGCGACGACGCCGCCGTTATTCAACCGGACCGAGGCACCCTCACCGTTGCCACAACGGACACCCTGGTCGAAGGAATCCACTTCGACCTCGCGCTCGGCCCGCCCGCCGATGCCGGTCACAAGGCGCTCGCCGCCAACCTGAGCGACCTTGCCGCGATGGGCGCCGCGCCGCGGACCGTCCTGCTCGCGCTGTCGCTCCCGGGCACTTGTCCGATCGCCGACGTCGACGCCCTCCTGGACGGGCTTCTGGCGCTCGCCGCCCGCCATCGGACCGCACTTGTCGGCGGCGACGTCACCGCGTCTCCCGGGCCCATCGTCATCGGCATCACCGCCTTGGGGAGCGCCAAGCGGCGACGCCTGCTGACGCGCGACGCGGCGCGACCCGGCGACGTGGTCTGGGTCAGCGGAACGATCGGAACCGCCGCCGCCGGACTCGACGCGCTGCGAGCCGGCGGAGCCGCCACGTCCGGATTCCCGGCCTGCGTTGAACGGTGCCGCCGGCCGGAGCCGCGCGTCGCGCTCGGGGTCGCATTGGGCCGCAACCGGGCCGCGCACGCCTGCGTCGACCTGAGCGACGGCCTTGCCGACGGCGTTCGGCAGATCGCCAACGCCAGCAACGTCGGCATCCGAATCGATGCCGAGGCGCTGCCCATCCACTCCGAAGCTCGCGCCTGGTTCGAGGCGGCGGGCGTCGATCCCGTGACGGCGGCCCTCGCCGGCGGCGACGACTACGAGCTTGCGTTCACGGCGCCGCCCCGCCTGACCGGCCGGTTGCGGCATGTCCGGCGGCAGATTGGCGACGTCGCGCTCACACCGATCGGCGTCGTGACGAAGGAGAAGGACGTACGGTTCAGCCGGGCCGGGCGCGAAGAACCGCTTCCCGCTGGCTTCGTGCACTTCGGGGCGGTACCGGCCGCCCAGTAGGCCATGGAAGGCCCTCGGCCGCAACCGCTCGCGCCGGTCACCCGCCGCCGCCATCATCCGACGGTCTCCGCGTAGAGGCGCGCGCGACAGGTAGGGCCGAAGCGGCCAGATCGCCGATGAATGAGGCGAAGGGCCGGATGTTCTGGTTCACGCTCGCCGATTCAAGTGCCGCCATGTAATCGTCGCGCCGTTCGACCGGGATGATTGTCCAGGGATAGCCGCCTGCGGCCAGCATCACGTTCATCAGAAAACGCCCCATGCGGCCGTTCCCGTCCCTGTAGGGATGGATGTAGACGAACACGAAATGCCCGAGCACAACGCGCACGGCGGGCTCGGCTTCGGCCTCGAGCATCTCGAACAGGGCCGGCATGCAATCGCGGACCGCCTCGCGCGGCGGCGGCACATGCATGGAGTGCCGGATATAGACCTGACCGCTGCGGTAGCCGGCCAGATCAGCAGCGCCGACAATGCCCGCCGTCACGCTGGGGCCGAACAGGCGGCGATACCAGCCGCCATGGTCGTCGCGCCCAACAGTGCCCGGATTCTCCCGGTGCAGCACCCTCTCCAGGCTCGCCTTCACCGCGCTGAAGGCATCGTAGTACCCGCGCGCCGCAAGCGCATCGCGGTCCTGCGGTTCGCCGTCGGGATTCCATGCGCCGCTGCGCACTCTCTCGATCAGCTCAGGGCTGACCCGGTATCCCTCGATCGACAGTGAGTGGTAGGCGTCGTTGATATACACATCGTCCACCGCCCGCAGATAGGACGAAGGCTCGACTGCACCCGGTGGCGCTGGAAACCCTTCGAGCACGGGCGCGCGCATCGCATCCCACATCAGACGCAGTCGATTTACGTAAGGCGAGAGCTCGCGCACCGGCAGCACGATGCCGGGCCGGTCCAAAAACGGATCGCTTTCCCGGACGTCATATCCGGCCGTCTCCATAGTCTGCAGGATGTCATCGGCGATCCGCGCATTGCCAGCGTTGCGGAACGCACCGGCCAGCCGGCCGGCGACCGTGCTGCGGCCGCCCTCCAGCAGCACGGCGAGCACATCGGACGCATCCTTCACGCTCGCCATCGCCACGCGCACATCCGTTGCCGCGCGCCGAAAATGCTGTTCCGACACGGCGACGAGCGCCGACGGCACGGAAAACAGTCGCAGGCCATCGCGCACCGCCACCTCGCCGCCCGGTGGCATGGCGTGGCGCACATCGAGCAGCGATGTGTTGTGGGGCAGCGGCGTAGGCTTGTTGTCGCCGTGTGGCGTGCGCACGAGCAGCTGCGCCGGGACCGTCCGGTTGCCGGCGTGCAGCGCCAGCGACTGCTGGGGCGAGAGACACCATTCCTCGCCGAACCGCGCGGAGAGATAGCTTGCGCAGAAATCCCAGAAGGATGAATACCAGGCCGTGCTGTCGCCGGGCGTCTCGTCCGGGCGCGACGCGATGTACCACCCCTTGATTACTTCCCGCAGGAAGCCGCTGCCCAGCAGCCGCTCCCGGTGGGTGCGGCTCAAGTCCCGCGACCGGATCGCCGTGACGCCGCGCGCCTGCAACCTATTCAGGGTCTGCAAGGATTCAGCGAGTTTCTCTTGCGGTGTCGCCATCTGGGGTTCCGGGCTATCTATAGGGTTTCGCGTCGTTTAATTTATATGCTATAAGGTTGTATTGTCTGCATGTTTGCTTGCTTCGGGCCATCATCAGGCGGCGTACCGCCAAGTGGCCACCACACTTGAACCACCGAGAACAATAGGTACGGCGATCCCAAGAAATCGCTGTACCGCTTATCTGCAGGGCAAGAATGTGGTGGAGGCGGCGGGAGTCGAACCCGCGTCCGAGAACCCAGTCCCGTCGGACTCTACATGCGTGTCCGCCCTTGTTTGTCTCGTCCCCGGCGTCTAAGGGCGGCGGAAACCGCCAGGGAACCAGCCCCGATGACGTCTCGCCGCCGCGCGTCGGTGCCGCGCGCGGTGGCCAGCCCGCTGATATGGCGCCTGGCTCCCGGCCCGCGGGCAGGATCGGAAGAGGCGTCGCTACCGTCTAGGCAGCGAGAGGCAGCTGCGTGTCCGCAGTTACTCGGTTTCCATCGGATTTACGAGTCGATGGTGCTCGGCATGCATCCGGCGGTTCCATGACCCCCGTCGAAGCCGTGTCGCCCCCAATGACGAACACGCAATCATTATAATCCCTGTCCACCCATGGCCGACGCGCGCGACTACGAGCGGGAGATCGCCGAGCGGGTAGCGAGGTTACGTGACATCGCGTCGGTCGAGATCCACGGTCTCGTCGAAGAGCTGATCGCGCAGGTGGATCAGAATCAGCAGCAGGCCCTCGATGCCGCCATGGAGGAGCGCGACGCCGCGTTTGCGCAGGCGCTGGAGGCGGCGGCGGCCGAATCGGCGGCGGAGACGGATACGGCGATCGCTGCCGCGCTGGCGGAAGTGGCCGAGAGCGGCCCGCGCGCGCTGCTGGCCGGCGTGCGGCGCATCGACGAGGTAGAGAACCTGAGCGGTGTTCTCGACACGCTGGTGAACGTGGCCGCGGGCGAGGCGGGCCGGGCTGCGCTGTTCGTCAGCACCGAGGGGTCGCTGCGAGGCTGGCGTTTCGTGGGGTTCGACGAGGTGGCCGGCGATCCGACGGACCGCGCGGCGGGCGGCGTCGATCCGGGATTAATGGAGCGCGCGCTCAGCGAACGGGGCGCGGCTATCGATACGGATCGGGGCGCTATGGCGGTGCCGGTGGTCGTGGGCGGCCAACCGATGGCGGTTCTCTATGCGGACGGCGAGCGGACCGACGCGAAGGGAGGGCGCGCCGAACCGGGGCGGCCCGCGCCGTTCTGGTTGGCCGCGGTGGAAGTCCTGGCGCGCTACGCAGGCTGCCGCCTGGAGTCGCTCACCGCGAATCGTGTCGCGGACCTCGCCGCCGGCCTCGCCCGGGACGACTCCCGGGACGACTAGTCGACCGGCGTCGCGAGTCATCGGACCGTCGCCCGGAGGCCGCGCCACAATCGGCGGCGCCGCCGCCCATCAGTAGCGGACGGCGGCCTGCAGATAGAAACCCTCCAGTTTCAGGTCGCCGCTGTCCCGTTCGAACAGGTAGCTGAAGTCGATCGCGCGATAGCCGACGGTGAGGCCGAAGGTCCGCGCCAGATTGAGCGTAGCGTAGACGTCGAGATCGAAGTAGTAGCCGTGTCCTTCTTCCAGCGATCCTTCCGGCAGGCGCATGCCGGACACCTCGGCCGTGATCGGCGAAAAGCGGGTCGGGTAGATCCGCAGTACGAGTCCGGCCGCCGGGATCGGCGCCTTCACCTTCAGCCATTCAGGGTCGAGCGAGGGCGTCTCGAGCGACAGGTCGATCTGGTTGTATTTCGCTTCGGCAATCAGGCCGAGGTAGCCGCGGGAGAACGACAGGACGTCGAGCTCGTAGCCGATCCTCCACGCGTTCCAGTTGAGAGCCGATTCGATCGGCAGGCCGGCGTCGAACCGGATGCCGTGAAAGGTGATCGGCCGCGCCAGCGCTTGCACCTCCTGTTCGTAGCGCATCGGCACCACCGAGACACGCAGCTTCTGCCGGCCCCGCTTGACGGTCGCGCGAACTTCCGGGTGGTCCGTGCGGGAGAGGCCCAGGTCCGATCCGAAGTCGATCCGCGTGCCGAGGATACCGAACTGCTCGCTGGAGGCGAAGAGAGACGGCATTGGCCGCCAGCCGCCACCCGAGACCTCGATGGTGTAGTCCTCGCCGACCGCGGGGCCGACCCAGAGCGATTCGTTGATCGCCCAGAGATACTCGGTGAGTTCGGCCTCCGGTTGCTGTGCCTCCGGTTGCTGCGCCACGACGGGCGTGGCGGCGCCAGCGGCCAGCACGACTGCTGCTGCGGCCGCTGCCACCATCGCCCTTCGTATCGCCCGCCCGGCAGTTCGCCCGTCCTGCCGCATCCGTCCGTTCGTTGCCACCGTTCTGCTCCCCGGCACCGCGCCGACAGCGCCTGCTATCCTCAGTGGATCGATGTCGTCAGCCGCGTCCGCCTTCCTCCCGTATCTGCTCAGGTATCGCCGCCGGTTTGCCGTGGGCGCCATTTTCCTCGTGGGCGCCACGAGTCTGCAACTGTTGTCGCCCTGGGTGGTGAAGCTCGGCATAGACCATCTGGATACGCAACTGGCTCAGGATGCGGCCGCTGGCCCGGACGCCTTCGCCGGACTCGTCACCTACGCCGCCATGCTGGTCGGTCTCGCGGCGGCGGCCGGCGTCTGCCGCTTCCTGATGCGGCGGATCATAATCGGCGCGTCGCGCGACGTCGAATTCGACCTGCGCAACGACTTCTTCCGTCACCTGCAGCGGCTGCCGCCCGCCTGGTTCCACGCGCAGCGAACCGGCGACCTGATGTCCCGGGCGACAAACGATCTGTCGGCGGTCCGGATGATGGCCGGACCCGCCATCATGTACTCCGCCACCACCTCCATCACGTTCGTAGTCGCGGTCCTGCTGATGGTATCCATCTCGCCTGCCCTGACCCTGATCGCACTCCTGCCGCTGCCATTCGTGTCGGTCGTCGTCAAGTGGTTCGGCAGTGCCATCTACCGCCGATCGGAGGCGGTGCAGGAGCAGTTGGCTCGGATGAGCGCGGTCGTGCAGGAGGCACTCGCCGGCGTCCGCGTCGTTCGGGCCTACCGGCGGGAAGGCGTGGAAGTAGAACGTTTCCGCGGCGCGAACCGCGAGTACCTGGAGCGGAGCCGCCGGCTCGTGGAGCTGCAGGGCGCGTTCCATCCGTCGCTCGGCCTGTTCCTCGGAGTTTCCGGCCTCCTGGTGCTCTGGTTCGGCGGCCGCTACGTGGTCGAGGGGCGGATGACCCTGGGGGATTTCGTCGCCTTCAGCGGCTACACGATGATGCTTGCGTGGCCGATGATCGCATTCGGCTGGGTGACCAACATGCTCCAGCGGGGCATGGCGGCCTGGAGGCGGATGCTCGACATCCTGGAGGTCGAGCCCGCCATCCGCGACGCGAAGCGGCCGGCGTCGGTCGACTCGATCCGTGGCGCGGTCGAGTTCCGGGACCTGACGTTCGCCTACAACGGACAGCCCGTCCTTTCGAACGTCTCCGCGCGGGTCGAGCCGGGTCAGGTGCTCGCCCTCATCGGCCCGACGGGATCGGGCAAGTCGACGCTGGTCGAGCTGCTCCCGCGGCTGTTCGATCCGCCGGGCGGCAGCGTGTTCGTCGACGGCGTCGACGTCCGCGACCTGCCACTCGATCAGTTGCGCGGCGCGATCGGGTACGTGCCCCAGGAGCCGCTGCTGTTTTCGGAGACGGTGGCGGGAAACGTCGCGTTCGGGGCGCTCGCGGATCTGGAGGGCGACGATGACGATGGCGCTCTGCCATACACGCTTGCGGCTGGACGGCAAGCCGGGCTGCCGGGCGGGGCGCTCGCGGACGACGTGGCCGGCGTAGTGGCGCTGGCGCAGCTCGACACGGACGTCGCCGGTTTTCCGCAGGGGCTCGCGACCGAAGTGGGAGAGCGTGGGATTACCCTGTCGGGCGGACAGAAGCAACGGGCGGCGCTGGCCCGTGCGCTTCTGACCGACCCCCGCATCCTGATCCTCGATGACGCGCTTTCGGCCGTCGATACGCACACCGAGGAGGCGATCCTGTCGCGGCTGCGGGGGGTGATGCGCGAACGGACGACGATCCTGGTGTCGCACCGCATCTCGACCGTGCGCGACGCGGACCTGATCCTGGTGCTCGAAGAGGGCCGTGTCGTCGAACGCGGGACGCACGACGAACTCGTGGGAGCGGGCGGTCTCTATGCGGGACTGCACCACAAGCAGTTGCTCGAAGCCGCCTTGGCGGAGTCGTAGATGTACGAACCGGAGGTGCTCGGCAAAGCGTACGACGCCCGTCTGATGCGGCGGCTGCTGACGTACCTCGGGCCGCACCGGCGCTCGGTGGCTCTCGCGCTCGGGACCATCGCGGCCGGATCGGTGCTCCAGCTGGCGCCGCCGTGGCTCACGAAGCTGGTCATCGACAACCATGTCGCCACCGGCAACCTGGATGGCCTGGGGCAGATCGTCCTGGTGTTCCTCGGCGTCCTGCTTGGCTCGTTCGTTCTCGGCTACATCGAGACGCTGACGCTTCAGATGATGGGGCAGCGGATCATGTACGACCTCCGGATGGAGATCTACCGGCACCTGCAGCGGCTGGACGTCGCGTTCTACGACCGGAACCCGGTCGGACGGCTGATGACGCGGGTGACGACCGACGTCGATGCCCTGAACGACCTGTTCGCCTCAGGCGTCGTGGCCGTGGTACGCGACGTCGTGATGCTGGCCGGCATCATGGTGCTGCTGCTGGTCCTCGACTGGCGCCTCGCGCTGGTCACCTTTGTCGTCCTGCCGCTGATCGCCGCCGTCACCCACTGGTTCCGGACCCATGCGCGCGCGTCGTACCGGGAGGTGCGGACGTGGATCGCGCGGATCAACGCGTTTCTGCAGGAGAACATTTCCGGCATGGCCACCGTCCAGGTGTTCCGGCGCGAGCGCTGCAACTTCGCGCAGTTCAGCCGGATCAACCGGGCCCACCGCGACGCCAACGTCGACTCGATCTTCTACTACGCCACGTTCTATCCCGCCATCGAGCTCCTCGGAGCGGTGGCAACCGGGCTGATCCTCTGGTACGGCGGCGGCCGCGCCCTGCAGGAGACGATAACGCTGGGGTCGCTCATCGCGTTCATCAGCTATTCACATCTGTTCTTCCGGCCCATCAGCGACCTGTCGGAGAAGTTCAATCTGATGCAGTCGGCAATGGCGTCGTCGGAGCGGATCTTCGGCCTGCTCGACACGCCGGTCGCCATGACGTCGCCGGCGTCGGCGACGGGGCCGCAGGGGCCGGCCGCACGAACGACCACCGTGGGTGGCCGGGGACACATCCGGTTCGAAGGAGTCTGGTTCGCGTACCGGGATGACGACTACGTGCTCCGCGACGTGACGTTCGACGTCCCGCCCGGCTCCCGGGTGGGCGTGGTCGGCGCAACCGGGGCGGGCAAGACGACCCTGATCAACCTGTTGATGCGTTTCTACGACGTCAACCGCGGCCGCATCACGATCGATGGCGTCGACATCCGGGAGCTTCCCTTGCCCGACCTGCGGCGTCGCTTCGGGCTGGTGCTGCAGGACGTCCATCTCTTCTCCGGCAGCGTCCGCGAGAACATCCGGCTCGGCCATGAGGAGATCGGTGACGCCGAGGTGCGTGCGGCGGCGGCGAGCGTCCATGCCGACGGGTTCATCGAGCGGTTGTCGGGGGGTCTTGACAGCGAATTGGCCGAGCGGGGGGCAACGCTCTCGACCGGCCAGCGGCAACTGCTGTCGTTTGCCAGGGCGCTCGCGTTTGCGCCCGAGGTTCTGTTGCTCGACGAAGCGACCTCGAGCGTCGACACCGGCACCGAACGGCTCATTCAGGACGCGCTCGGCGTCCTGATGGCGGGACGGACCACCATCGCCATCGCGCATAGGCTGTCAACCGTGCAGGACATGGACCGGATTCTGCTGTTCCACAGGGGAGAGCTGCGCGAGGCGGGGACCCACCAGGAACTGCTGGCGCGGCGCGACCTTTACCACACGTTGTATCAGTTGCAGTACCAGGATCAGGAACCGGCCGGGAGCCGGGCCGATGCGGTGCTGGCGTCGGCGGCGGGACAGTCTCTCGGGCCGTCGGCGCTATGATAGATGAACCGTCATAAGGTCCACGTGTCCAACGTGCCTATCGGCAACTATCGGCTGAGCCGCGTCGAGTACGACCGCGCCGTCGAAGCCGGCGTATTCGCGGCCGACGCCAAACTGGAGTTGATCGACGGAGACCTGCGCGCCATGACACCGGAAGGAAGCCGCCATGCGCTCGGGATCGACCTGGTCGCCGACTACCTGCGGCGGGTGTTCAGCCCCGGGTGCTACGTGCGCATCCAGCACCCGCTGGCCACCGACGACTACTCGGAGCCCGAGCCGGACGTGGCCGTGGTCACCGGCGTGATGCGCGACTACCGGGACGCCCACCCAACGTCCGCGGTGCTGGTCGTCGAGGTAGCGATCGAGTCGCTGCAGCACGACCGGAGCGTCAAGCAGAGTGTGTACGCGCGCTGCGGGATTCCGGAGTACTGGATCCTCGCCATACCCGAGGCCCGGCTCGAGGTGTACCGCGATCCGGATGCAGACGGCTACCGAAGCGTCACCAAGCATGCGGCCGGCGATAGCGTGGCCCCGGCCGCGCGCCCGCAGGCACGGATCGTCGTTAACGATCTGCTTCCCTGACTTGCCTAGCTGGACTTTGGGCTGGACGCTGCGCGCCAGTTGCGGGGTCATGGGTGGAGGCCGCGCCCTGCGGTCCGGTCTTGTGACAGCTACGAAGCGCCGATCCAGTACATGCAGCCGGGTCCGTCGCCGTCACGCATCGGCATCCTGACCTGGTTCATCGGTCACCTCCGAGAGTCGACCGATTCTGACGTAAGCTAGCGTCGGCGCGAAGCGTAAACGAATCCCCGCCGCCCGGGGTCTGGATTCTCAGGTAACCTCAGCAGGAAGCAGATGCGGATCCGCCCCTCGACAAGCGAGCGCCGGGCTCAGTGGATTCGGACACTGGCCGGTGTGATCGCTTGGTTCCTCGCTGCCCTTCCGGCCGTGGCGCTGGCGCAGACAGGGCCCGGAGCCGGAGCCTCGACGGCCGTGATGGCCACCGAACCCGTCTCAGTAGCGATCGCTTCCTTCGAGAACATCTCGGCCAACCCGGCCGACGACTGGATCGGCGCTGGTATCGCGGAGACTCTGTCGGCGGAGTTCGCCCGCCTGGACACGGTGTCGGTCGTCGGCCGGCAACCCGTCGCCAAGTGGCTCGTCACTGGCGCCTACCAGCGCGTGGGCGATCGCATGCGCATCACGGCGCGCGTGACGGACACGGAGACCGGCGCGGTGGCCTCTGCGGCCAGGGCGGATGGTAGCGTGGGCGAGCTCTTCGCACTCCAGGACCAGATCGCCGCTGACCTGAGCACCACGCTGCGGGTTCGCATCAACGGTGGGAATGCGACACCGGTTGACTCCTCTCTCCCCCGGCTGGTGTCCGGCAATGGCAACGGTAACGGCAGTGGCGGGACGGTGCCACCCCGGCGATCGGCACGCCGGGCTCCGATGCCGCCAGCGGACGTGGCCGGCAGTCTGGAACTGGGCGCACGAGCCGAACCGGCGAGCGACGGTCCACCGGCCGCCGGATTCGCCGCCGCAGCCGGCATCCTGACCGGACGTCCGATGCTCCGGCCCACGCGGACCGATACCCGCCCGGACATCGACGGCCGCCTCGACGACGAGGTCTGGCGGAACGCGGTGCGCATCACCGAGTTCGTTCAGGAACAGCCCCTGGAGGGAGCACCCGCCACCGAGGAGACCGAGGCCTGGATCAGCTACGACAGCCAGAACCTGTACGTCGCCTTCCACGCCCACTACGAGGATCCCGGCATCATGCGGGCAACTCGGGTCGACCGCGACCGGGCGTTTCGCGACGACAAGATCACGGTCTACTTCGACCCGTTCCTCGACCAGCAGCGCGCCTACGCATTCTCCGTCAACGGCTACAACGTGCAGGGCGACGAGATCATCAACGCGCGCGGCGGCGGGGGTGGTGGCCGAGGCGGTCGTGGCGGCGGTGGCGGTGGTTTCAGACGCTCGGGTATTCCCTGGGGCGACGACTCGTGGGATGTCCTGTTCGACAGCGGCGCCCAGATCGTCGACGACGGCTTCACCGCCGAGATGGCGATCCCGTTCAAGAGCCTGCGCTATCCGCGGCGGGAACGCGACGTCCCGCATCGATGGGCGTTCCAGATCGTCCGCGAGATCCGCGACAAGGACGAGAACGTCGTCTGGGCGCCGATATCGCGCGGGGTGGCCGGCTTCCTGCCCCAGATGGGCTTGCTTGAAGGCATGACCAACCTCTCGACGAGCCGGAATCTCGAGATCATGCCGGTGGCGACGGGCCTCCAGCTCGGATCGATCGACACGTCGACCGGCGCCTTCCAGCCCGGGGATGCGGAGCCGGAAGGAGGCGTCAACGTCAAGTACGGCATCACGTCGAACCTGACGCTGGACTTCACCTTCAATCCGGACTTCTCGCAGGTCGAGTCCGACCGCCCGCAAATCGAGATCAACCAGCGGTTTGCGCTCTTCTACCCCGAACTGCGGCCGTTCTTTCTCGAGGGCGCCGAGATCTTCAACGTGTTCGGACCCGTCAACTTCGTGCATACGCGGACGATCCGGGACCCGGACTGGGGAGCGAAGATCACCGGCAAGGTGGGACGGACCTCTATCGGCTTCCTGGCCGCGAACGATGCCGCGGCGGGCGCCGTGGCCGGCCTGGCGGGACCCGCCGCCGACGTCGGCGCCAACGTCCTGATCGGGCGAGCCCGCTACGACCTCTACTCGGAGTCGCACATCGGCGCGATGGTGACCAACCGCGACTTCCTGGGTGGCTACAGCCGCATGGTGCTGGCCGACGGCGCGTTCCGGCTGGGCCAGACTCAGGCGGTCGCGTTCACGGCGGTCCAGACCGACAACCGCGATCTCGACGGCATCGATTCCCGGGGCACGCTGTTCGACGTCAACTACCGACTGAACGGCCGCAACTGGAGCATCTTCAACGGCACGTATACTCTGTCGCCCGACTTCCAGACCGACGTCGGCTTCGTGCAGCGAACCGACCAGCGGCGTAACGTCACGACTGTCGGATACCGGTTCTGGCCGGAGAGCTGGCTCATCAACTGGGGACCGAGTGTCACCTACGGCCGGAACTGGAACTTCGACGACGTACTGGAGGACGAGCAGTTCCGGGCCAGCCTGAACACGACGTTCGCGAATAACATCAGCGCCAGCGTCAGCGCCAACCGCGACATGGAGCGCTACCTCGGCGTGAACTTCGACAAGGTCAGCTACCGCGCCTTCGGCCGCGTCAGCACCAGCAGCCGATTCTCCATCGGAGGGTTCTATCAATACGGCGACGAGGTACGGTACCAGGAGAACCCGTTCCTCGGTCACGGCGGCAGCGGCGGCATGTTCCTGACGCTCCGTCCGGTACCCCGGTTCCAGTCGCAGATCAACATCAACTCCAGCCGGCTGTTCGACCCGCGCATCGACCCGCGCAACGACGACCCCCTGATCTTCGACGTCACCATCGTGCGCGCCCTGAGCACCTACCAGTTCACGGACCGGCTGGCGTTGCGGAACATCGCCGAGTTCAACACGTTGCAGAAGACGGCGGGCCTGAACCTGCTCGTAAGCTACCGCGTCAACGCAGGAACGGTCTTCTACGTCGGCTACGACGACCGCTACCGGCAAGGCAGCCTCATCGTGGGCGACGACATCGACGGCGACGGGATCCAGGACTATCTGTTCCCGTCGGTCACTACGCTGCAGCGCACGAACCGGGCGTTCTTCACGAAGTTCCAGTACCTGTTCAGGTACTGACTGCCGCCGGCGGGCTGACGGCCGGTCGAACCCGCCGCCGACCGCCATGGCTTCTCTGCTCGCACTCGGTTCAGCAGCGTTGTACGGCGCGGCCGATTTCCTTGGCGGTTTCGCATCGCGGCGAACGAACACTCTCGCCATAGTCGTGACGTCGCAGTGCACCGGCCTGGCGCTCCTGGCCCTTCTGCTGCCGCTGTTGCCCGAGGCCGCGCCTTCGACGCGTGACCTGGCCTGGGGCGGCGTGGCCGGATTGACCGGCGGTGTCGGCATCACACTGCTCTTTCGTGCGCTGGCGGTGGGGAGAATGGCGGTCGTGGCTCCAACGACGGCCGTGTGCTCCGTAATGATCCCCGTAGCCACCAGTGTATTGCTCGGTGAACGCCTCGGGGGGCCGGCGCTACTCGGCATCGCGCTGGCAATTGTGGCCATCGTGCTGGTCAGCCGGCAGGGAACGGCCACCTCCCCGTCGGTGCGGGCCGGTGCGCTTCCCCCAGGCGTTGGACTTGCACTTCCGGCGGGTGTGGCTATCGGCCTGTTCTTTCTTGCCCTGGCCGAAACGGACGCCCAAGCCGGCATGTGGCCGCTCGTTGCGGCACGTGCCGTCTCGGTGACGCTTCTGAGCGTCCTGGCGCGCCTGGGCGGACGACCGCTGCGCATGGCTACGCCCACCGCCAGAATCGCCATCGCCTCCGGGGCCCTCGATATGAGCGCCAACGCGCTGTACCTGCTCGCCACCCGTTACGGGCCGCTCAGCGTCGCGGTAACCCTGTCGTCGCTGTACCCCGCGAGTACCGTCATCCTGGCGCGCGTGGTGCTTGGCGAGCACCTAAACGGCTGGCAGGTGGCCGGGGTAGCGTGCGCGCTCCTCGCGGTCGCGCTTATCGTCGGCGGTTCGGGGCTGTAGTCAGAATCGGAACAGCCGGTTGAACTTGACGACGAAGCCGCGGTTCCGCAGGTCCCAGCCGCGGTCGGGCCGCAATCCGCCGGTTACGTCGCGGTCGTCGGTGTACACGACGAACAACTCGCTGCCGGGGCTGTACTCCCAGCGGAGCCGTAGGTTGCTGCCGAACGAGTTGCTCGCCGAGTTGTACTGCAGGAGCCCGCTGAAGAACATGCGGGGATTGAAGGCGTAGTTCACGCGGGTCACCGCCAGGTTGGTCTGGAACGCGCCGTACGGCGTGTCGATCCAGTTGAACGAAATAGTCGGCTCGATCGACATCTGCGGCAGCACGGCGATGCGCCCTTGCCTGAACTCCACCGACGTCAGGTCGCCGCCGAAATACTCGCCGTACCGCGCTGCCAACGTCCCGTTGATGCGCCGTTGCTGGCCGATCGAATAGGACACCTCGCCATCGGTGAAACCGTAACCCCCGATCGGGATGGAAAAATCGGAACCGGGAGGTGTGAACGGCCGAACCAGCACCTCATAGTTGTCGGTCCCCGTGAAGGTGAGCCGGTCGCTGGACTCGAACTCGGTCTGGAACGCCACGATGCCCTGCCGCGTCTCCAGTAGGTTCTCGTCGGCCGTGACGATGTAGTCGATGCTCCCCTCCAGGCTGAACTGCCGGACGCTCTCGATGGACCGCGGCCGGGGGCTGAACCGCGCCGCGGAAAACGTGCGCCGGAAGTTATCGCGCCTGAGAAAACCGACCTCCGGCAGGAAGTTGTCCTCCACCACCAGGTGATCCACCTGGAAACCGTAGCGGTCCGCCGCGTACTCGAACTTGCCCTGGTAGCTCATGTCCTTGCCGCGGTATTCCGGGCTGGGAAGACGAGTCTGGGCGATGTAGGTAATCAGGCTGACGTTCTCGAAGAAGGCGAAGGTGCCGTCGATGCCGTACGCCTGGCTGGAGCCCGGAGCGACACGGGAGACGGAGCGGTTGGTGAACATCGCGCCGACCGAACTGCGCCGCAGGAGATCGCGCCGGAGTCGAACGACGGTGAAGTTGGTCGGATCCGAGCTGGAGACCGTCTCGTCCCCGGTATGGATGTTGAGGGCGCCGACGTCGAACTGCCCCACCTTGCCGGTGACTCGTGCGCCCCCAACGATGGGCACCACCCGACCCCGTTCCAGTCCGATCTTCCGGCTATAGAAGAGTTGCGGGACATTCACGTCGCCGAAAACACCGCCGGTCGGCCCGCCTCCCGGCCCGCCGAACCGGCCGGTGACGCCACCCCGAGCGAACCCGAAAATGCCCCGTCCTTCGAGAAAGAACTCCCGTTTCTCCGGAAAAAACAGCGGGAAGCGGGTCAGGTTCACCTGCCGCTCGTCCACCTCCACCTGGGCGAAGTCGGTGTTCAAGGTGAAATCCGCAGTCAGATTCTGCGTGATACCGTATTTGATGTCGATGCCGGCGTCGCCGCTCCTTTCGTCGACAATCGAGGGAGACGCGGTGAGATCGGTAGTAACGCCGCCGATGGCGTACGGCTTGACCTCGATGTTGCGGCTCGCCGGGGGCGGCTCCAGACCGACCAGCGTGCCGGCCGCCGAGACGCGAAAGATGCCGGCCGACCCGCTGCCGCCACCAGCCGAGATCGGCAGCCGCGTCAGGTAGACCCACTCGTTCTTGCGCCGGATGGCGCGCCGGAGCTGGATGCCCCAGATATGCGGCGGCTCCGACCGGTAACGCAGGGTCTTGAACGGAATCTCCATCTCCACCGTCCAGCCGCCATCGAAGCGGCCGGTCCGGACGTCCCAGACCGGATTCCAGTCGGCGTTCGGGTTACCCTCGTTCGTGAACTGCTGATCGGCGCGAGCGCCCAGCGGGTTGGTATAGAAGTTGAAGCCGTTGCGCCGGTCGTAGAACGTGTCGAAGAACGCCGTGAACGTATCGTTCTGGCGGAGTTGACTGGTGTCGCGCCGCATCTCGTTGGCAACCCACTGGCTCTCCGGAACCGATTCGTACAGACGGCCCGCCACGTAGACGTTCGTGTCGTCGAACATGACCCACGCCTCGGTGCGCTCGGTCGCGGGCGCGCCGATGTCGGGCACCTGCTGAATGAACCCCGTGATCGCGGGCACCGTCTCGTAGACCGGCTCGTCGAGGACGCCGTCGAGGCTGATACCCTCGTCGAGGCGGATCGCCCGAACCGTCGTCCGCCCATCCTCGTCGCGTGTCATGACAGCCGGCGGCTCCGGCGCGGGCGGGCCGTCAATGAGTCCGGCTTCGACCGCGGCGCCCGCCGGCGCGGCGGCTGCCCCGCCGGCGGTGCGGGGGGCGGAAGTGGCAGCGGTGGCGGGAGCGGCCGACGATCGGTAGCGTTCGAAGATTGCAGCCGCGCTCCCGCTCGGCGACGGAGCTGAAGGCGGTGACACTGGCGCCGGCGCCGGATCCCGGTTCGGCTGCGCTTGGGCGACCGCCGGGACGTCCCTAAGGCTCGCCGCGACCTGGTCCTGAAGGTCGAACATCTCGTCCGTCCGTCCGGTCGCCATCGCCGACCGGATGACAGTGCCACCCATCACGTCGACGACCCGAGCGGTCACGCGAATCTCGTCACCTAGGCGCTGATAGGTGCCGCTGATCACCAGCGCGGCGCCGGCGAGCCGACCCGCTTCCAGCGCCGCCTCCCAGCCTTCGCCGGGATCGTTCTCGTCGAGCGGCGGCCGGGTGGCGCGGAGCGTTCGCGTGCCCCCGGCCTGCAAGTCGGTGGCGACCGCCTCGGCGATTCCTACGCCGATCCAGTCGTCGGCCGGATTCCCGGTCAGGTTGGCAAACGGCAGCACGAGCACGGTGCCGCCGGCTCCCTGAGCAGCCCCGGGCTCTCGGGACTGCGCCTGAACAGGCGCCATCGCCACCAGGATCAACGCGGCGGCCAGAAGCCCTGAAGCAACGCTCACTGCACGCATGGCCCTTGCTCGCACCAAAGGGTACACGAAAGTCGAGGGCGGCCTGCAAGGTGCGCCAGTCTGCTACGCTGCCCGGATGAGCAGCGCCCGACCAGACTGGGACCATCTGTTTCGCCGCGCTCGCGCCGTGGCCCGCCACGCCTACGCGCCGTACTCCGGGTACTACGTGGGCGCCGCGGGCCTCGTCGACGATGGGCGCGTCGTCGAGGGCTGCAACGTGGAGAACGCCTCCTACGGGCTGGCGCTCTGTGCGGAGTGCTCGGTGGTATGCGCCCTGCACGCGAGCGGCGGGGGCCGCCTCGTGGCGATCGCGGTAGTGGCGGGCCGGGACGCGGACGACCTGCAACCGGGCAAGCCGTGCGGCCGCTGCCGCCAACTGCTGTACGAAGCGGGTGGTGGAGACCTTCGCGTCAACGAACACCACACCATCAGCGAGATGCTGCCCGACGCGTTCGGACCCGACGCATTGCGGTGACTATCGATCAGCGCATCGACGCCGTCATGCGTCCGGTGGCGGACGCGGTCTCGGCTTTCATCTTCTTCACGGTTCCGCTGTTCGGGACGGAGATGCCACTGATCGTGCTGTGGCTGGTCGGCGGAGGACTCTTCTTCACAATCTATCTCCGGTTCATCAACGTGCGCGGATTCGCGGAAGCGGTGCGCGTCGTTTCCGGGAAGTACGCACGCGCGGGCGACCCGGGCGAGATCTCGCAATTCAGCGCGTTGACGACCGCCGTTTCGGGTACGGTGGGCATCGGCAACATGGCGGGCGTCGCGGTCGCCATCTCGACCGGCGGCCCCGGCGCCACGTTCTGGCTGATGGTCGCGGGGCTGCTCGGCATGTCGTCCAAGTTCGCCGAGTGCACGCTCGGCGTGCTCTACCGGCGCCAGAATCCCGACGGGTCGGTTTCCGGCGGACCGATGCACTACCTGGAGCGGGGACTGGGTGAACGCGGCTGGCCGGGCCTCGGCCGCCGGCTCGGCGCCTTCTACGCGGCCAGCCTGGTGTTCGGCTGCCTCGGCATCGGGAACATGTTCCAGTCGAACCAGGCGGCGGCGATCTTCATCGACATCACCGGCGGCGACGCCAGCCTCTTCGCGGGGCGCGGATGGCTGATTGGCCTGGGGCTGGCCGGCGTCGTAGCCCTCGTGATCATCGGCGGGATTCAGTCCATCGCCCGCACCACGGTCCGGCTCGTGCCGGCGATGGCGCTGCTCTACCTGACGCTCGCCGCGCTGACCATCGCCTTGAACGCCGACCGGCTGCCGGGTGCAATCGCGGCGATCTGGGAGGGGGCGTTCACGCCTTCCGGCGCCGCCGGAGGCGCGATCGGCGCGCTCATCATCGGATTCCGGCGCGCCGTCTTCTCGAACGAAGCGGGATTAGGCAGCGCCGCCATCGCCCACGCCACGGCCCGCACCCCGCAGCCGGCCAGCGAGGGTTTCGTCGGCCTGCTCGAGCCGTTCATCGACACCGTCGTGATCTGTACGGCGACCGCCCTCGTGATTACCACCACGATCTACGACCCGTCGCTCGCCTCGGGTGACGTCAGCGGGATCGAGATGACGATCCGAGCATTCGCCTCCACGCTTTCCTGGTCTCCCGTCCCGCTCGCCATCGCGGCCATCCTGTTCGCCTTCTCCACGATGATCGCCTGGGCCTACTACGGGCTGAAGGCGTTCACGTACCTGGCCGGTGAAGGACGCCTGCAGGACCTCAGCTTCAAGTTCTTCTTCTGCCTGTTCGTCGTCGTCGGCGCCAGCGTAAATCTCGGCGCGATTACCGATCTGTCGGATGCGCTGGTCTTCGTGGTCGCCATCCCGAACCTGGTCGGCCTGTACCTGATGGCGCCGATCGTCAGGCGCGAACTCGAACGCTATCGCACTTAACGCATCCCTGAGCCGGCGGGGACGAGGGCGTCAGGACTCGCGGTCCGAGCGCGTGGTGGGGTTGTTGGGATGGGTCATCCAGTTCGCGTACTCGCCGACCACTTGGCCGGTACGCGTGTCGACGGACCCCACCGGGAGTGCATCCATCGAGATGCAACCCTCCACCGGACAGACGATTACGCACAGGTTGCAGGCGACGCATTCCTCGTCGATCACCTCGAAGAGGCGCCCGTCCCGGATCGCGATCGACTGATGCGAGGTGTCCTCGCACGCGGCGTAGCAACGCCCGCACTGGATGCAATGCTCCTGGTGGATGTTCGCCTTGGCGACATAGTTGAGGTTGAGGTACTGCCAGTCGACGACGTTCCGTGCAGCGCGCCCCTCGAAGTCGCTCAGCCGCGAATACCCCTTGTCGTCCATCCAGAGCTCCAGTCCCGAGATCATCTCCTGGACGATCCGGAATCCGTAGGCCATGGCCGCCGTGCAGACCTGAACGGTGCCACAGCCGAGTGCGATGTACTCTGCGGCGTCGCGCCAGGTGGTGATACCGCCTATCCCCGAAATGGGCAGGCCCGCGGTTTCGGAATCCCGGGCGACCTCGGCCACCATGTGCAGGCCGATCGGCTTGATGGCCTGACCGGCGTAGCCGCCGTGGCTGCCCTTCCCATCGATGGAGGGCTCGGGACTGAACGTATCGAGATCGATCGACGTGATCGAGTTCACGGTGTTGATCAGGCTGACCGCGTCGGCCCCGCCCGCCTTCGCGGCGCGGGCAGCGCGCCGGATGTCGGCGACATTGGGGGTGAGCTTGACGATGACCGGCATCCGCGTCGCCGCCTTCACCCACCGGGTCACCATCTCGATGTACTCGGGCACCTGGCCCACGGCCGAGCCCATGCCCCGCTCGCTCATGCCGTGCGGGCAACCGAAATTGAGCTCCACCCCGTCCGCCCCGGTCTCTTCGACATGCCCCAGGATGCGCTGCCACGCGTGCTCCTCGCAGGGCACCATCAGCGATACGATGACGGCCCGGTCGGGATAGTCGCACTTGATCGCCTTGATCTCGCGGAGGTTCAGCTCCAGGGGACGGTCGGTGATCAGCTCGATGTTGTTCAGGCCTAACAGGCGCCGGTCCGCTCCCCACACGGCGCCGTATCGCGGGCCGTTCACGTTGACGGCCTGCGGCCCCACATCGCCCAGCGTCTTCCAGACGACGCCGCCCCAGCCCGCCTCGAACGCACGGCGAACGTTGTATTCCTTGTCCGTCGGTGGTCCCGACGCGAGCCAGAACGGATTGGGAGAACGAATGCCGAGAAAGTCGGTTGCCAGTGATGCCATGTCACGAAACTCCGGAGATTCAACCCATGAGGGCCGTATGGATGTCTTCCGCCGCGTCACGTCCCTGGGCGACTGCGGTGACAACCAGATCGTCGCCTTCCGCGACGCAGTCGCCCCCCGCCCAGACGCCCGGGAGGCTCGTGCGTCCCGGACCCGCGGTCCGGATCTTGCGGCCTTCGAGCGCCAGGCCCGCCGTGGACGGCTCGAGCGTCTGGCCGATGGCCCTGAACACCTGATCGGCGGGTAGCCGGAACGCTTCCTCGGTGTCCCGGAAGCCGTCCGGCACATCCTCCGTACGGACGAACTCCACCGCACGCACCCGGCCCTCCGTCACGAACCGCACCGGACGGGCGTTGGTTACGATGCGCACGCCCCTCGATGTCGCGAGCTCCTGTTCGTAGCCGGACGCGCTCATCCGCTCGCGCCCCTGCCGGTAGACGATGGCAACGTCCTCGGCGCCCAGAAGCCTCGCCTGCACGGCGGCGTCGATAGCGGTCATGCCACCGCCGATGACCACGACGTGACGCCCCACGGGAAGCGTCGCCAGGTCCTCGGCCTGGCGCAGTTCGGCGATGAAATCGATGGCGTCAGCCACGTTCCGCGCCCCGTCGCCGCCGACCCCCAGCGCGTTGACCCCACCGAGCCCGATGCCCAGGAAGACCGCGTCGTAGTCCTGCACGAGCCCGTCGAGGGTCAGGTCACCGCCCAGGCGCCGCCCCAACTCCACCGCGATGCCGCCGATCCCGAGCAGCCACTCGACCTCCCGTTCCGCGAAACGGTCGACCGTCTTGTAGCTGGCGATGCCGAATTCGTTGAGCCCGCCCGCCTTGGCCCGCGCGTCGAACAGGGTCACGGCGTGCCCCTTCATGGCAAGCCGGTGGGCGCAGGCGAGCCCCGCCGGCCCCGCTCCCACGACGGCGACACGGCGGCCGGTGGCGTCGGCACGCTGGTAGGGATGCCCGTCCCGCGCCATCAGGGCGTCGGTGGCGAAGCGCTGCAGCCGGCCGATCTCGACCGGTTTCCCCTCGGCTGCCTCGCGGACGCAAGCCTGCTCGCAGAGGGTCTCCGTCGGACAGGCCCGCGCGCACATCCCGCCCAGGATGTTCTGGTTGAGGATGGTCTTCGCGGCGGCCCGCGGTATGCCGGTCGAGATCTGGCGCACGAACAGCGGGATATCGATCGTCGTGGGACAGGCGGCAACGCAGGGCGCGTCGTGACAGAAGTAACATCGGTCCGCCGCGACCGCAGCCTCGTGAGCGCTATAGGGCGGATGCAGGTCGGCGAAGTTCTCGTCGTAGGCCGGGGCCGGCAGCCGGCCCGGCGCGACGCCGGGCGTCGACGTGGAGTTCGCCACTCTACTCTCCGCTCTCGCCCTTCCGCCGACGTCCGCCGGCGTCCTCGGCTGCGCCCTGCCGCAGCGTGGCGGCGTGCGGAGCATACGCGCCGCCATACGGCCCGCGCTTGATGAACTCTCCGTCCCCGGCCCGGCCGGCATATTCGCCGTTGTCGATGACCACGCGTCCCCTCGACAGCACCGTCTCCGGATAGCCCCGGACCCGGAAGCCCTCGTACGTGCTGTAGTCGATGTTCATGTGATGCGTGCAGGGGTTGCTGGCGCTGATCGTGACTTCGCGCTCCGGGTCGAAGATGACGATGTCCGCGTCGGAGCCGACCGCGATAGTTCCCTTACGCGGGAACATGCCGAAGATCCGTGCCGGGGCGGTGGACGTGATCTCCACGAACCGGTTGACGTCGATGCGGCCGGCGTTGACGCCATGGTGAAAAATGAGGCTCATGCGGTTCTCGACGCCCGGCCCGCCGTTGGGAATCCGGCTGAAGTCGTTCCGGCCCAGTTCCTTCTGTTCGCGCAGGCAGAAGGGACAGTGATCCGTCGAGATGACGTCCAGATCCTTGGCGCGGAGTCCCCGCCACAACTCGTCCTGATTCCACTTCTCCCGCAGCGGCGGCGTCATGACGTACTTGGCGCCGCCGAAGTCCGGCTCGTCGTACGCCTCGATGTCGAGGAGCAGGTACTGCGGGCACGTCTCGGCGTGCGCCATGACGCCGCGCTCCTGCGCCCGCCGCAGCTCGGTAAGTGCGTCGTAGCAGCTCAGGTGCACGATGTAGACGGGAGCCCGGGCGACCTCGGCGATGGCCAGCGCGCGGTGCGCGCCCTCCCCTTCCAGGCGGGTGGGCCGCGTCAGCGCGTGGTACTTCGGTTCGACCTTTCCCTCGGCGAGCGCGATCTTGACGAGTTCATCGATCACGACGCCGTTCTCGGCGTGCATGCAGACGAGCGTCCCGTCCTCGCCGGCCTTGCGCATCGCCCGGAAGATCGTGGCGTCGTCGGAAAGGAGGACATCCGGATAGGCCATGAAGAGCTTGTAGCTGGTCACGCCTTCGTCGGCCAGACGGCGCAGTTCCGGGACCCGCTGGCCGGGCAGGTCGGTGACGATCATGTGGAACGCGTAGTCGATCGCCGCGTGGCCGGCGGCCTTGGCGTGCCACGTGTCCAGGGCGGCCAGGGTCGAGGCGCCTCGGCTCTGGATCGCGAAGTCGACGATGCTCGTCGTGCCGCCGAACGCGGCGGCCCGGGTGCCGGTCTCGAACGTGTCCGACGACTCGGTGCCGCCGAACGGCATCTCCATGTGGGTGTGCGGATCGACGCCGCCGGGGATCACGAGCCGGTCCGTCGCGTCGAGGGTCCGATCGGCGGACACGGTCAGGTCGCGCCCGATCATCGCGACGGTTTCGCCGTCAATGAAGACGTCGGCCCGGTAGTCGTCGGCCGCGGTCACGATCCGGCCGTTCCTGATTAGTACGCTCATCCAGCTTCCACGCCGGAAACCGCGGCCGCGGCCCCGTCAACGCAGGTGGGAAGTGTAACCACGTGAGGCCGTGACCCTGGCCATTCCACAAGCAAACGGCCGGCGCTACCGGCCGGGAGGCCGTCTCGCCGCGAGCCGCTGGACGACCCTGGAACCGGGAGATCGAACGTTGGTGGGCCGCACCGCTACTGCTGGGTCTTCTCGTCCTTCGGCTTCGGCGCGTACTGGTCGATGATCTCCGGTCGGGGTCCCTCCGTCGAGACGCCGGCGCCGTCCATCAGCGCCGTGAGCACCGCGATGGTCTCGCGTGACGGGCGCGGCAGGCCGCCACGGTGGCCCTCAGCGATGAACAGCGGCGTGCGACCCATACTGTTGGGGATGTTCCAGACGTCGATGTCGGCGCCGTGGTCCGACAGCAACTGCACGACGCTCGGGAAGCTGCCGTAGGCCGCGCCATGCATGGCGGTGTCGCCCTTGTCATCGACCGCGTCGATGTCGGCGCCCAGCTCGAGGAGCAACTCGACCGCCTGGTACGCCTCCTCCTCGGTGCCCGCTTCCTCTTCCGGTGCTCCGGTGCCCAGCCCGGCAGCCGCCATCAACGGAGTGCTGCTCTCCGCGTTCGGGATGAACGGGTCGGCGTCCAGCTCGAGCAGGAGCTTCATCAACGGGACGTCCGCCCGGTCGGCGGCCAGCGCGAACGGCGTCGCGCCCCCGGTGCCAAAGCTCGATGCGGTGTTCGGGACCCGCGGCGCATTCTCGGCGAGTTGCAGGTTGACGTCGGCGCCCAAGGCCACCAGTTCGCGGACGAACTGCAGGGTGGTGAGGTTTCCGGAACCGATCGGCGAGGGATCTCCCCGATCGCTCGCGTCCGGCTTCCGGACCCAGCTCATGGTGTGCAGCGGGGCGAAACCGGTTCGCGTGTCATTCGGATCGGCGCCGGCGTTGACGAGCGCAATCGCCAGTTCGAAATGACCGTTGCGAACCGCCAGCAGCAGGGGGCTCATCCCGTCGTCCACGGGACGGAAGCTGGCATTGTTGACGGTCTCGTCGGGTCCGTCCTTCACCCGCATGAGCAGCTCGTTGACGTCCATCCCGGCGTCGAGCAGCGTCGCGACGACGTCCATGTGCCCCTCGCGCACGGCGAAGAACAGCGCGTTGAAGCCCGATGTGAGCGATGCGTCAACCTGCGCGCCGGTCTCGATCAGCGTATGGACGATGTCGTTGTGTCCCTCGTTGGCGGCCCACATCAGCGCCGTCTGCCCGCGCCGCTCGGTCGCGTTCGCGTCGGCTCCCGCCGCAAGGAGCGCCCGCACCGCATCGATGCTGCCGGTCCGCGCCGCGGTCATCAGTACCGTCTCGCCGCCTTCGAGCGCGACGTTCGGGTCCGCCCCCGCGTCGAGCAGCGCCGAGACGAGCGTCGCGTTGGCGTTCGTCGCCACCAGCGACAATGGCGGCACGCCGTAGCGGTTCGTAGCGTTGACGTCGGCGCCCGCCTCGATCAGCAGTTGCGCGGTGGCGGTGTCGTCGTAGTAGGCGGCCCAGTGGAGCGCCGTCATGCCGTCCACCTGCGCTTCGTTGACGTCGGCCCCTTCCGCCAACAGCGCGCGAACACGCTCGGCGCGCTCGTCCGCCGCGAGCGTCTCGACGGCGTCAGCGACAGCTCCCTTCTCGGCCGCCGACGCCACCGCCACGCCAAGCATCAGGATCGCCAGCGCGGCGCACGGCGCGGCGGTTCGTCCCACGGTTCGTCCGCGTCGTCCCCAGGTCATGGTTCGTCTCCCCTGCTGCTGTCGCCGCACGCCCTAGACCGGAACCGTATCGAACAGATTCGCCACCTTGCCGTCGCTGTCGCCGAACTGATCGAGGTGGACTCCCACCCGCTCGAGCAGCGTCAGGTGCAGGTTCGCGAGCGGCGTCCCCTCGGCGTAGCGAATGTGGCTCCCGCCCTGCAGGCCGCACGCCGCACCGCCGGCCACGAGGATCGGAAGGTTCTCGTGGTCGTGCAGGCTCGAGTTCCCCATCCCGCTGCCGTACAGGTACACGGTGCTGTCGAGCAGCGTCCCGTCGCCGTCCGGCGTCGCCTTCAGCTTCTCGAGGAACTCCGCGAACAACGACATGTGGAACGTGTTGATCTTGGAGATCTTCAGCAGCTTCTCGGGGTCGCCGCCATGGTGGCTGGTCGGGTGGTGTGGATCGGGTACGCCAATCTCAGGATACGTCCGGTTGCTCAGCTCGCGGGTCAACTGGAAGGTGACGACGCGCGTGATGTCGGCCTGGAACGCCAGCTTCTGCAACTCGAACATCAGCCGGGCGTGGTCGGCAAACGAGGCCGGCACGCCGACCGGACGGTCGGCGTCGATCGTTGCGTTGTTCAGCGCGCCCGCCTCGGCCCGTTCGATCTGCCGCTCGATCTCGCGGACGGTGTCGAGGTATTGATCGACCCGCATCTGGTCGGCCGGTCCGACCGCCCCCTTCAAACGCGCGATGTCGTCACTGAACGCATCGAGCAGGCTTCCCCGGCTCGCCCGCGCCGCCTGCCGCTCCTCCGCCGTGCCACCCTCGCCGAAAAGGCGCTCGAAGACGATCCGCGGATGCGCCTCGGACGGCAGCGGCGTGGTCGGCGAAGACCAGGAGAGGCAGTTCTGATAGACACAGGCGTAGCCGTTGTTGCAGACCCCGGAGAGCGGGTTCAGGTCCATCGACAGCTCGAGCGAAGGGAGCTGCGTTTCCTGACCGATCTCCTTCGCGGCAATCTGATCGACCGTCGTTCCGAGGTAGTAGTCCGAACTCTCCGTGTGCTTGGCGTAAGCCGCGCTCAGGAACCCGGAGTTGGACGTGTCATGCGTCCCCGGGTAGGAGTTCTGCAACTCCATCTTGGTGATGACCGTCAACTGGTCCTTCACCGGCTCGAGCGGACTGAGGATCGGCGTCAACTGCCCGAGCCGCCCGTCCTCGGACGGCGTCCAGCGGTCATGGTCGCACCCCATCGGAATGAAGACGAACCCGAGCCGCGGCACCGGCCGCGCCGCGGTCTTCGCCAGGGCGGTCGCCGCCGGCACCATCGCATCCAGCAGCGGCAGGGCCAGTGTGGCGCCGGCGCCCTTCAGGAAAGTCCGCCGGGGCAGGGCCATCTTGGTGATGATCATGATTCCGCTCTCCTCATCTGAAACGGTGCGCTCCGGACAATACCCAGGATGAGCGACGACAGCCGGTAGCCGTCCGGCTCGGCATCGCGCAGGATCTGACGGATCGACGGCTGATCGAAGTACTCGACGCCGCGACCCAGGGCGAAGGTCATGAGTTTCTCGGTGATCGTCCCGGCGAACAGGTCGGGACGCGTGAGCAGGCCGTCCACCAGCCCGTCGATCCCCTGGAACTCGCCGACGCCCGGCAGGGCGCCCGAGACGTCGATGGTCGGATTGTCCCCTTCGTGGTCGCGCCAGCGGCCCAGCGCATCATAGTTCTCCAGGGCGAAACCGACCGGGTCGATGGTGCGGTGGCAATTGGCGCAGACCGGGTTCGCGCGGTGCGCGGCCAAACGCTCGCGCAACGGCAGGTTCGGATCCACCTTGGCGTCCTCGAGGGCGGGGACGTTCGGCAGCGGCGGCGGTGGCGGCGCGCCGAAGATGTTGCTCAGCACCCAGACTCCGCGGATGACGGGAGACGTGCGGGTGGCGTACGAGGTCACCGACAGGACGCTGCCGTGCCGCAGCAGGCCTCCGCGCCGGCTGTGCTCGTCCAGTTCGACGCGCCGAAAGCGGGTGCCGTAGACGCCGGGGATCCCGTAGTGCTTCGCCAGGCGCTCGTTCATGAAGGAGTAGTCCGCCTGCAGCAGGTCGGCGACGCCCCCGTCCTCGCGCATCACGCTGTCGACGAAGCGTTCGGTCTCCTCGCGGAAGGCCTGGCGCAGGTTGTCGTCGAAGTCGGGAAAGAGTCGGCCGTTCGGGCTGACCGCGGGCAGGTTGCGCAACTGCAGCCACTGCCCGGCGAAGTTGCTCGCAATGTTGTACGAGCGGGGATCGGCCAGCATGCGGCGCGTCTGCCGTTCCAGTTCGTCCGGATCACTCAGGACGCCCCGTTCCGCCGCGTCGAGCAACTCGTCGTCCGGAATGCTGCTCCACAGGAAGAACGACAGCCGCGACGCCAACTCGACATCGCTCACGCGGTACGGCTCGTCCGGCGCCGCCTCCGCCGAATCGGCCTCGACGCGGAAGAGGAACTCCGGGTTCATCAGCACCGCGCCGAGCGCCCGCTCGATCCCGGCGTCGAAACCGGCGGCCGCAAGGCCCTCGCGGAAGAACGTCATCGGCGTCGCGAGATCGGCCGGGACAACCGGGCGGCGATATGCCCGCCGCATCAGCGTCGAGAGGATCTCCGCGGCGCACGCCTCCGTCTCGGCCACGTCCGCCGCGGCCTCGGCGTCGGCGTCACCCGGGTTCGCCGCGCCGGGCCGGCAGACGAAGATGCGCTGGCGGGCCGGCGTGTCGTTGGCCCCCCTGGCTTCGTACGGCCCGGTGATCGTCACCTGATAAACGGCAGGCGTCAGCCGGGGATGGCGCGTCTCGTTGAAGTGGGACTGCAGAGGCTGCCGCTCGGTCTCGAGCAGCGACGACGCGTTCTGAATGAACGTGACCCCCAGCTCGCGCGGGCCGGCGGTCGCGGCAACGCGCACCTTCAGGTTGGCGTCGACCAGACCGTCGTCGATCCGATCCTCCGGCTGCCGAACCGTGAAGTTGGCGACCGGCCAGCGGTCGAGGAGGACTTCCATGTCGTGCGGGCGCGGATCGCGCAGGCCGCCGATGTTGCCGCTCCGATTGCGGGCCAGGTTGACCTGAATGTCGTACTCGCCGTCCGCCGGGAAGTTGTGGGTTATGGCGACACCGCCGCGGGTGCCTATCGGCAGCCCCGGCACGTGCGCTTCCTGCGTCGTGTCGGGCGGCACGCGGATGACGACGCTGTCGACCGACTCGGACGTTCCGGCGACGGCCAGCCGGCTGATCCGGCGCGCGGCGGAGACGTAGCGGTCGAGCAGGGCCGGCGGCAGGTCGCCGAGGATCACGTTGTCGAAACCGTGGCCCGACTCGTCGGGCGGCAGCAACGCCTGGGCGTCGATGTCAATCCCGATCAGGTCGCGGATCGCGTTCCGGTACTCCGTCCGGCTGAGGTGGCGCAGCGTCTCGGTCCGGCCCGGGTTCGGCGTGGATTCCGCCGCGGCGTCGAGCGTCGACGTCAACCAGTGGAGCGCCGCCGTCCGTTCCTCCGGAGACGGCTGCGGCCGGTTGGACGGCGGCATGGTGGCCGTCCGGAGCTTCTGGACGACCTTCTCCCACGTCTCCGCCTCGGCCGCGATGCCGGTGGCGTCGAGGTGGTCGAGGACACCCTCCAGGCTGAAACCGGCGGTCTCGAGCCGGTCGTTGTGGCACGAGACGCAGTGTTGGCGGAACAGCCGATGGCCCTCGTCGGCGGTGAAGGCCACGCCGTCCGCCTGCTGTGCAGCGACCGGCACGGGCAGACAGAACAGAAGCGCCATGGCTCCGCATGTAGCGCGGACACACCACGCACGGACCGCGGACCGGACGCCTGGACAGACTACGACCGGCACGCGGGTATTTTAGGCCCTCGAATAGGACGATTTCAAGGCCTTTTCGGACGTTTCGCCGGCCGGATGCGCCGGTGTCCAGACCGGCAAGAGAGACAGCCGGCATGGATGCCGGCGCACCTTCTCAGTCCGGCAACGCGAAGACGTACAGCGCGTTGCCCATTTCCGGCTGATAGACCTCCGGCAGGAGTGACGCGGTCAGGCCCCGGAAGATGCCCAGCCCGGCCGGAACCGCGATGTACTGGCGGCCTCCCGCCTCGTAGGTGATCGGGAACCCGTGGGCGGCCGTGCCGAGACGCGTTTCCCACAGGACGTCGCCCGTCCGGACGTCGAAGGCGCGGAAGTAGCGATCGGCATCGCCCGCGAACACGAGGCCGCCCGCCGTAGTGAGGGCCGACGTCAAGAAGACAGCGCGCTGCTCGTGGCTCCACACCTCGTCCATCGTGCGGACGTCATAGGCGGCCAACTTCCCCAGCCGGCCGCCGGTGCCCGGCATCTCGCGAAGCTCCGCCCGGCCCGCCTCCCCGCCAC
>VXRJ01000037.1 GCA_009838525.1 Acidobacteriota bacterium | reverse complement strand
CGCCACCTCCGCCGCCACCTCCGCCGCCGCCTCCGGGTCCGCTGAGTCCGGAGGAGTTGTTCGAGCGGATGTCACTCGACGAGCTCAACAGCACGGCGCCGCTTGATCCAGTCTTCTTCAATTACGACGAAGCGGAGATCCTGCCGGAAGCACGTACCATCCTGCAGCGCAACGCCGACTGGATGCGGATGTGGCCGTCTACGCGGATTCGCGTCGAAGGGCATTGCGACGAGCGGGGCACCAACGAGTACAACCTTGCTCTGGGTGATGAACGCGCGAACGCGGTGCGCGACTATATGGTCAGCCTGGGAATCCAGGCGAGCCGCGTTCAGACGGTCAGCCGCGGCGAAGAGTCGCCCTTCTGCAGCGACAGTCACGAGGGTTGCTGGTCCCGCAACCGTCGTGGCCACTTCGTGATCACCGCGAAGTAGGCGCGTCCCGAATGGGGCGCGTTCTGGCCGCGCGCCCTGACGGGCGCGCCGCCAGTTACCTGTACGCGGCGCGGTGCTCTATGAACTGACCCAGGCCGTGTCCCGGCCCGTCAGGTCGACTGTGCCGACAAGCTCGTCCACTCCAGCGAATTCGTGCCGCTCGAGGTACTCGAGCAGGCCCGTCGTCAGCTTTGGCCAGATCCCCGGATCCTCGAAGTTCGCCGTTCCCACCTGAACCGCGCTGGCTCCGGCGATCAGGAATTCCGCGACGTCGCGGGCGCTCGCAATCCCCCCCATCCCGATGATCGGAATGGAGACCGCCTCCCGGCACTCGTACACCATCCGAACCGCGATCGGCCGGATCGCGGGTCCGCTCAGTCCGCCCACCACATTCGACAGAAGGGGCCGCCGCGTCTCGACATCGATCGCCATCGCCAGAAAAGTGTTGACCAGTGACACCGCGTCCGCCCCGGCGTCTTCGGCCGCACGGGCCATCAAGGCGATGTCGGTCACGTTCGGTGTCAGCTTGGGGATAATCGGCAGTCGGGTCGCGGCGCGGACGGCCCGCACGACGTCGCCGACACCGCTGGTGCTGCAGCCGAACGTATGTCCGCCCTCGTTGATATTGGGGCACGAGATATTGATCTCGATCGCCGCCACCCCTTCGGCGGCGGAGAGGATGCGCGCCAGCTCGGCGTACTCGGCGACCGTCGAACCGCAGATGTTGACGATGACGGTGGCGCCCGCATCTCGAAGCGCGGGCAGCTTCTCATCGACGAAACGGTGGACGCCGATTCCCTGCAGACCAATCGCGTTCAGCATGCCGGCCGGCGTTTCGACGATGCGGGGGGGAGGATGTCCGTCGCGGGGTTCGAGGAACAGCCCTTTTACGGCCACGCCGCCGAGCGAAGCCAGATCTACCAGATGCGCGTACTCGACGCCGTAGCCGAAGCAGCCGCTCGCCGCAATGATCGGGTTGGTCAGGCGAAGGCCGCCAACGTCGATGCTCAGGTCAGGTCGGCCCACGCGACTCGCGTTCCCTCGAAGACCGGTCCGTCCACGCAGCCGCGGACGAACCGTGAGCCGTTTCCCGTTACCGGCACTACACAACTGTAGCAACCGCCCATGCCGCAGCCCATGACCGGTTCCAGCGACACCTCGAGGCCGAACCGACCCTCAGCGCCGACCGTGGCCGTCAGCTCCGCCACGGCCCGCATCATCGGAGTTGGTCCGCAGGCATATACCTGGACGGGCCGCCGGCCGGCGGCGGCCGCCGCGAGTTCCCGGCGCAGAGGCACGGTGACGCGACCCGCCTCGCCGCGCGTCCCGTCTTCGGTCGTCAACACGACCCGGACGCCGAGCTGCTCGAAGAACGGTATGCGGTACAGGTCGTCGGCAGAGCGCCCGCCATAGAAGAGCGCGGTCTCTACCCCTCGTTCCCGCAACTGTTCCGCCAGTGTTGCGAACGGCGCCAGCCCGACGCCACCCGCCACCATCCAGGCCGCCACCGGGGGGTTGACCAGCGTGAATGAACGGCCGAGCGGTCCGAGGCACCGGATCCTGTCGCCCGGCTCGATGGCGAACAGCTCCCGCGTCACCGTCCCGATTGCCTTGCTCAGAAGCGATAGCCCGCGGACCGTCCCGTCCCCGTCGCGCAGCACTTCGAATACGGAGAAAGGCCGCCGCAACAAGGGGTCCTGCCCGAGCGCCCGCTTGACCATCACGAACTGTCCCGGCCCTGTCCGTTCCGCGATTGCGGGAGCGTCAAGCTCGAGGATGTTGTAGATGCCGGATAGTCGATGGTTCGCGAGCACGGCGGCATCGACGTCGAGCGGAGGCAACACGGCGCGAGTATACGTCCGATGAGTTTTCCCGCGCGTCATTCGGGTGAAACGCGGTGTTGGTAGCATTTCTCAGGTCAGTAGGGCGGCCGAATCGACGGACGGTCCGTGCGTCGGGCCGCACCCGAACGGAGGACCATTGATGAAGCGGAGGCTGGCGAGGGTCGTCACCGGGTCGGTATTGCTGGGATTGGCAGCGGTTGGCGTATGGCCGGCCGAGGCGCAGCAGTCATTGTCGACGGTGCAGGGACATGTGGTTGATGACTCGGGCGCCGTCGTGCCCGGCGCGACAGTCGTGCTGCGTGACGTGGAACGCGGCTTGACGCGGACTGAATTCACCGATGGCCGTGGGTTCTACACGGTGCGGCTGGTCCCGAGCGGAAGATACGACCTGGAGGTAGCGCTGTCGGGATTCCAGACGGTCCGGCGGGAGGCGGTGCAACTACTGGTCGGTCAGGTGGTCGAACTCGACTTCACCCTCGGGCTGGCCGCGGTAGAGGAGACCATCATCGTCACCGGTGAGACGCCGCTGATCGAAGCGGGACGAGCCAGCGCGGCCGGCTATGTCGACGAGACCGAGATCTCCGCGCTGCCGATCTCCGGGCGCGATTTCGTTCAGTTTGCCCTGCTCAAGCCGACGGTAAAGGTCGAACCGCAACGCGGCGGAATCTCGCTCGCCGGTCAGCGCGGGATCAACACGGGTTTGACTATCGACGGCACCGACGCGAAAAGCGCCTTCTTCGGGTACGGCCGGGGCGGCGAAGCGACCGAGAACGACGGTCTGGTCATCGCGCAAGAATCGGTGAAGGAGTTCCAGGTCGTGACGAGCGGCTATGCGCCGGAGGTGGGCCGGTCGGGCGGCGGATACATCAATGTCGTGACCAAGAGCGGCACGAACGTTCACTCCGGTTCCGCCTTCCTGTTCTTCCGCAACAACCAGATGAGCGCACGCCTGCCGCGCTCACCGCTGGACGCGCACCGTGGCGTTTCGGCTGGCGACAGCCGCTACGATGTCGACGAGTTCCGTCGCTACAACGGCGGCGCGTCCCTCGGCGGGCCGGTTCTGGAGAACCGGACGCACTACTTCATCTCCTGGGATCAGACGCTGAGAACGCAGCCGTTCATCCGTGACATTCGCGGCCGTGGGCACTACGACGCGGTAGCCGGCCTCTTCCCGAATCTGCTGACCGGGTTCACGCCGAACGACGACGGGTTGGCGGCGCCCGATCCAGCGGCCGGCCGGACCGCGAGCGGCGCCTTCGCTCGCGACACGCGCAACCTGATCCTCTTCGGCAAGCTGACCCACCGGCTGAATGACCGGAACAACCTGTCGGTCCGTTACAACTTCACCGACTATCAACGCGGGTCGGACTACGTGGCGGAGGAATCGAGAAAGCTGGAGAAGACCACCTCCCTCGTGACCTCGCTGGTCTCGCAGGTGGGTTCGGCCGGCGTCAACGAATTGCGCCTGCAGTATGCGACGGACAGCCTTGATCGGCTCTCCAACCTGGAACCGTCGGATCTCCAGGCGAATTTCCGGATCTTCTCCCCGTCGTTCGGATCGTTCGGCAAACCCTGGTACCTGCCAATCTTCATCGACGAACGAAAGCTGCAGGTCCAGAACCGCTATTCCGTGCTGGCCGGCCAGCACGATATCCGTCTCGGAGTCGACTTCACCTGGGACAACCCGTCGGAGTACTTCGCCGGAAACGCCGATGGCCGGTACGACTTCAACTCCATCGACGACTTCCTCGCGGGGCGCCCCAGCCGGGCGCGGATCTTCTTCGGTGACGTAAGCAACCCGAACTTCGACGTCAATCAGCAGATGCTCGGGCTCTATGCCCAGGACACCTGGACTCCGAACCCCCGGCTGACTCTCAACTACGGCATCCGCTGGGATGCGAGTTTCAACGAAGGGGCCATAGATCATGTCCTTGCGGAGGGAAGGAACGTCCCCGACGACCTCGACAACGTGGCCCCGCGTTTCGGTTTCACCTGGGCAATCGACGATTCCTCCATCCTGCGCGGCGGCGGCGGCACGTTCTACGCCCGCACGCCGTCGCTGCTGCTCTTCTCGGCCCACACCGAAACCGGCGTGTTCCCGCGCTACGGCAACGCCATCGTGAGGCCGGGGGACATCGGCTACGCGCCGCTGGGCGATCCCATTGACAACGCGAACCCCCCGGCCGGGTTGATTCCCGGCCTCAGCTACGTTTCGCCCGACTTCGAGGATGCGCGCACGACGCGGTTCAACGTCGGCTACGAGCGCGACCTCGGAGGCGGCATCGCGGCAACCCTGGACGTCATGCACGCGAGAGGCGATCACTTGACCGCGAACATCGACGCCAACGTTCCTGCGCCCGGCCGCGATGCATACGGGCGTCCGGTCTATGCCGGCCACCGAATCGATCCCCGCTACGGCACCATCCTCGTCCGTTCGTCGATTGGGCGGTCGGAGTACACGGCGGTGACCGCAGGCCTCCGCAAGCAGTTCCTGAACGGCCTGCAGTTCCAGGCGCACTACACCTGGTCGCGTGACCGGTCGAACGATGACAACGAGCGTTCGTCCGGCGGACTGACGCTCACCGATCCGTCCGACCCGGACTACGACTGGGGCCTGTCGAGTCGCGACATTCCCCACCGCCTGGTCGCGAGCGGCGTCGGCGAGCTGCCCGGCGGGGTGCAGGTCAGCGGCATTCTGACGGTGCAGTCAGGGTCGCCGTTCACCGTCCTGGATCCGAGGGTCGGCTTCCATCGCCATCCGAACTTCAGTGTCGGTCCATTCGGATCGCAGACGCGAGCCGTGCTGGGCGGCCAACTGGCGCCGATCAACGGCGAACGCAACGAGATGGTCCGGAACGTCGACCTCCGCCTGACGAAGCGGATCGCAGCCGGCGGCGCCACCCTGGAGGCGATGTTCGAAGTGTTCAACGTGTTCAACACCGGGACGTTCCGGGTCGGAAGCTTCGATCAGCAGGAAGTAACGCTGGAGGACGGTGTCACGGCCAACCCCGAGTTCGGCCTGGGGTCCGCGCTGGTCCAGCCGCAGCGGCAGATGCAGCTCGGTTTCCGGTTCCTCTGGTAGCGCGTGTGATAGCATCGGCTCGACTCTTTAATAGCGGTCCGGCGAGGCCGCAAAGAGGTGACGATGCCGGTGATGATGGCGGCGGACCGTATCGGCCATGCGCTGACGCGGATCGCCCATGAGATTGTCGAGCGGAATCGGGGCGCTGACGATCTCGCGCTGATCGGCATCCGCCGTCGCGGCATCCATGTCGCGGACCGGCTGGCCAGGCTGCTTCGGGAGATCACCGGGCAGGACGTTCCGACCGGCACGCTCGACATCACGCTGTACCGCGACGACCTGATGCACCAGGCGCTCGGTCCGCAGCCGGTGCTTCACCGTACCGATATTCCTTTTTCCATCGACGACCGGCGGGTCGTGCTTGTGGACGATGTACTGTTCACCGGGCGGACCATCCGCGCCGCCCTCGACGCCATCATCGATTTCGGCCGCCCACGGGTCATCCAGCTCGTGGTGCTCGTCGACCGCGGCCATCGCGAACTGCCGATCAAGGCGGACTACGTCGGCAAGAACGTGCCCACCGCGCGCCGGGAGAGCGTTGCGGTGCTGCTGCGGGAAGAAGACGGCATGGACGAAGTGCGCGTGGAGAGACTGAACGACGTCGTGGACGACAGCGCGCGCGGGGAGACGGGATGACCATCGAAGCGCGGGCGGGCGGGGGCGGCGGGGGTGGCCTACTCGATCTCACGTCGCCGCCGGCGCAGGTGC